>JBDSLX010000035.1:0-6316 GCA_039916145.1 Verrucomicrobiota bacterium
TTCAGTTCCGCCAAGCCCCGCGAAAATCGCGACCACCGCCGCGTTGGTGGCCGGTGGCTTCGCCCTCGTCGGCGTGCTGTTGACGAAATGGCTCCCGGAACCGAATCTCGAAAAACTTCACGATTAATTTCCACATGCAAACTCCTGAACAAGCCCAAACGCAACTCGACACGCATCTTTGCGAAATTATCCAATGGCATTTCTCGCCGGAAACCGGCTGCCCATTCTGGCTCGATTGGGCGAAGAAAAATTTCGATCCGCGAAAAGAAATTCAGTCGTTCGCGGACATGCAAAAATTTCCCCACTTCGCTGATGAATCCCTGCGCGATATGCAACCGGAGGTTTGGGTTCCGGCGCAGTTCAAAGGAAAGCCGTTCAGCATTTTTGAAACAGGCGGCACGACGGGAATGCCCAAGCAACGCATTGGTTGGAACGATTACAAAGTCGATTACTCCGAGTTCAGCGAAAAAATTTCCGACGAACATTTTCCGCGCATTCATTATTGGCTGATGATGGGGCCGACCGGCCCGCGTCGCCTGCGTCTCGCCATTGAACATCTTGCGAATGTGCGTGGAAGCTCCTGTTATTTTATTGATCTCGACCCGCGTTGGGTGAAAAAACTTATCAGTAATAAACAGTTCGACCAAGCCCGCGCCTACATGGATCACGTTGTGGATCAAGCCGCGACCATTTTAAAAAATCGTAAAGTTTCCGGCCTGTTCACCACGCCGAAACTTCTCGAAGCGCTTTCCGAAAAAGTAAATCTGTGGGACGCCGGAATTCGTGGCGTGTTTTGTGGCGGCACCACGATGGCTCCGCAATACGTCCGCTTCATCGTCGAAGAAGTTTTAGAAAATCGCATCGGCTTTTATCCAACTTACGGCAACACGCTCATGGGCTTGGCCGCGAGTGTCCCGCTGAAACCAGAAGATAATTTTTCCATCACTTACTACGCTCCGCAGCCGCGCGCCGTTCTGCGCATCGTCGATCCGAACAACACGACGCAACTCAAAAACTACGGCGAATGGGGCCGCGTCGAACTCACCACACTCACGAAAGAGTTTTTCATGCCGCGTTTCCTCGAACGGGATGAAGCCATCCGCCGCGAACCGCGCACACCCTACGCTTGGGACGGTGTCGCAGAAGTCCGTCCTTTCGGCGCGATGGAGAAAAATATCGTCGAAGGTGTTTATTAATTTGGCGCGGATGAAACTGAGATCTTACAAACCACGCGTCAAAATTTGTTGCATCAGCGGTGTGGCGGAAGCGCAGATGGCCATCGAGTGTGGAGCCGACGCGCTTGGTTTGGTTTCGCAAATGCCCAGCGGGCCGGGCGTTATTTCTGATGAAGTGATTGCCAAAATCGCAGACATCGTTCCGCCTACTGTCGCGACATTTTTGCTGACCTGCCGACAGGATGCGGAATCCATCATCCAGCAACAGCGTCAATCGAGGGTCAACACATTGCAGTTATGTGACCGCGTGGACGAAAAATGTTATCGCGAATTGCGAAAAAATTTACCTGGGATCTCGCTGGTTCAAGTCGTTCACGTGACGGGGCCTGAATCATTTGACGAATCTTTGCGAATTGCTCCGCAGGTGGATGCGATCCTTCTTGATTCAGGAAATCAAAATCTCGCGATCAAGGAATTGGGCGGAACGGGTCGGCGGCATGATTGGGCAATCAGTCGACAAATTTGCGATGCAGTGAACGTTCCGGTTTTTCTGGCGGGCGGTTTGAATTCCGAAAATGTTCAGCTCGCCATGCGCGCAGTCGGTTCCTTTGGACTGGACGTTTGTAGCGGAGTTCGCTCGAACGGGCTGTTGGACAAATCAAAGTTGATCAATTTCCTCGCAGCGATTCATGATTCCCAAATGATCCGCGAAGCAAACGCAACAAAGCTCCCCAGCTCTTATTAAGTCGTCCCGACAATTTTTGGAAAAGAAAAGATTCACGGTCGGCGCAATCGGTAAAATGCCGCGATGTTTTCCAAATTGTTCGTGCTGACAAAATAATCGCCCGAAACCACCACGCCGTTGGTCTGCGAAATCCACAGAGCACCCGGTGCCAGACTGCTTGCATTTTCGAGAACAAAGCCAACCGCCGACACGGGCCAGGAGAAAACGATTTGGTTCGCGGAAAAAGAGAACTGCAACGTTGGCGGCACGATACGCTCCGTGCGAATCATGTTGTTACCCAAATCGGACACGTAGAGAAAACCCGCGCCGTCCTGGGCAACACCGGCGGGAAAATAAAACTGCGCGGCGTTACCTGTGCCATCGGCGTTGCCTGCGTTTCCCGACGACCCCGCGACAGTGCTGACCACCCAATTTGTTCCAATGACGGAAATTTTTCGAATGATTTGGTTTCCCGAATCTGCCACGAACATATTTCCCGCATTGTCGCTCAAAATTCCTTGTGGTTGAAAGAACCGCGCGGCGCTGTTCGTTCCGTCGGCATTTCCCCAAACACCAGCAAGCCCGGCGATTGTGCTAACCATTCCACTTGGCGTAATCTTGCGTATGGTGTGATTGAGAAAATCCGTCACGAAAAGATTGTTCGCTCCATCCAAGGCAATCCCCGATGGCCAGTTGAATCGCGCCTTACTATTCGTGCCGTCGACGCTGCCGAAATTTCCAGCTAATCCAGCCAACGTACTTACCAACCCCGACGGAGTGATTTTGCGAATCGTGTGATTCCATGTGTCCGCAACATAAACATTTCCGGCGTTGTCAACCGCGAGGCTTTGCGGCTGATAAAACTGCGCGTTGGTTCCCATACCGTCGAAGCTGTTAAAATTTCCGGCGGAACCGGCGAGCGTGCTCACCACGCCAGCGGGCGAGATTTTTCGAATGGTCGCATTCGCGGTGTCGGCGATGTAAATAATGTCCGCGCTGTCCACGGCGATTCCTTGCGGGCCATAAAATTGCGCGTTCGTTCCAACGCCATCCGCACTCCCGAAGTTTCCAGCGCTGCCCGCGAACGTGTTTACGAATCCACTTGGGGTAACTATCCGAATGGTGCTGTTCTCGGTATCGGCGACGAAAATGTTGCCTGCACTATCCGCGGCGATCCCATTCGGATGGCGGAATCGTGCGCTGCTACTGACACCATCTGCGCTTCCGGGAACGTCATGACCCGCCAGCGTGTTGATCGTGAGGGGTTGCGAATGAGCGACCACCATCGAGATCAGCAACATGCTGCAAGCCATCAGATGTCTGAATGAAATCTTGTTTCTCATTTCAATCCCAATTTGGGCGATACACGATGCCGTTGGAGTTTGTTCCGCCGCGTCCAGCAACCGACGCTTGCAGCGTGTAAGTTGCGCTTGGGCGACGCGCGGGCAGACGCAAAATATAAGCCGGCTTGACTGGAGTGGCGCCGGTGAATCCCGCGTGCGTGTCGCGATCAATTTCCACTCCATTCTCCAAGAAGGCAGCCCACGCGATGTCTAGACCATTCGCTCCTGTCTTCCAGCAAAAGCTCACATCGATTTCTCCAGCATTGGTAACACTGGAGGTGATGTCCCAGGCCAAGGTCGAGTAGTTGGTCGATATTTGCGTGTTTGTCCACGAGCCGATTTCCGGCGGCACGGTGCTCGGATTATAATTCACTCCCATCGCTTTGAGCCGTTGTTTATGAATCACGAGCCGGCTGGTGAAGTCCGTGAAATTCTTCTGAGCAGCAGGAGTCCAATTTCCTTCCGCCAATGCAGCCAATCGGGGAAACATTCTAAATTCCATATTTAAAAGCGATGGTATCCACTCCGTCCACGAATTGCCCTGCGAGCCTAAAATGTAATTGGTATATGCAGCCGACAAACCGGCTGGAACCGGCTCGAAGTTGTAAGCCGTACTTAACGTTACCAATCCAGACTGAGCAGGCGGTTCGTTGGACCAGATGACACCGCTTCCACTGGAACTCCCGTTCTCCCATTTATTAATGTAACAAGAGGCCGAAGGCGACATGACCGCGTATTGCCCATTGGTTGCGGCGAATGTTGCCTTCGTCGCGAGCCAATCCATCAAGACGGCATTGGTGACTAATCCACCATTCATAATTTCACTCCAGCCAATCATTGTTTTTCCGTGATCCTTGATCCAATTGGCGATTTGTTGGGTGAAGTAGCTTTGATACTTCTGTAGGTTGGCGGTCGCGGTACCATTTGTGAACCCCAGACTGTTCATCAGCGATTGATCAAGCGAGTGAGCCGTCCAATTGTTGAACCTCACTTCGTCGCCGCCAATGTGAATGTATGGGCCGGGAAAAAGCCCGATTACTTCCGTCAAAATATCGTGCAGGAATTCCTTCACTTCCGGTCGCGCCCCGCAGAAGACGCCGCCAGTGTAACTCGTGACATTCAGGCTGTAAGGGCCATTGAAGCAACTCGGGCAATCGCCGACGCCACCGTTGCAGGAGAATTGCGGATACGCCGCCAACGCCGCCGTCGAATGTCCCGGCATCTCAATTTCCGGGATAACCATGATGTGCCGTTGCGTGGCGTACTCCACGATTTCACGAACGTCGGCCTGCGTATAAAAACCACCGTGCCGCCCCTGATCATCGAAAGCCGTCGTCGCACGAGGGTTTTGATTGAAAAGCATATCCGTGCGCCACGCGCCAACTTCCGTCAGCAATGGCCATTTTAAAATTTCGATTCGCCAACCGGAGTCGTCGTCCAGATGCCAATGAAAGCGGTTCAATTTGTGAAGCGCCATCGAGTCGAGGAATTTTTTGACTTCGTCCTTGTTGAAGAAATGGCGAACACTATCAAGCATCCAACCGCGCCACGGAAATCGCGGCGAGTCCTGAATATAAACGCACGGACTTATCCAAGGCACACCGCTCATCGGTCGTTGCGATAGAATCTCTGGCGGCAACAATTGCAAAAGCGATTGCACACCGTAAAAAAGTCCCGCCGAAGTCGGAGCGCGAATCACGACGGAGTTCGTCGCGACGGTCAACTCGTAGCCTTCCGCGCCTAGACTGGCGATGGCGTTGTTGGTCGTAAGTAAAATTGCCTGCGGAACCGGGGCGATGCCGGAGTTCGTTGCGATTTCAAACCGGAAGCCGGTGGATTTAAAAAGCAGCACAGCGAGATATTCGCCTGTCTCGCGCGATGCGCCGTCCACGAGAATTTTCGTTGGCGCTGGTGAGGGCGCGCCCGGAATCAATTGCGCCGGACAAAGTGTGAACGTCCCCGCTTGCACCGTCATTTGTTGCGGCAGCGGAATGAGGGAAGGCGTGGCGAAAACTGCCACTGCCGAAAACAAAAGCGCGAAGATAATTAGCCGAGGCTTCATTGAAGAATAGACGATCTGGTCGTGTTGTATCCGCGAATGGAGCGATGTTAACGCCTTCCGATAATAAAACAAGTTTGGACAAGAAATTACTCGATTACTCGCGAAAAGAAACTGGCGCGTCTTTTGAAAGCGTGGAAACTGTTGTCGGCAATGAATACTTTGGCCCATATCCCCGTGCTGCGGCGTGGCAAACCGTACGAAAGTCTCGACAAAACAAACGTCGTCAATCATCGAACGGGAGAAACGATTGCGACTGTCAGCACGGTCAACGCGGGGATTATTCGCAAGGATTTACAACGCATTTCTGAATCGCGAGAGGCCTTAAAGAAATTTTCTGTCGCGCAACTCATCGAAATTTCCGAGAAGGCTGGCGAACAATTTCTGAACGGAACTTTGCCGTTCGGCGACAAAGGCCACACGCAATCACCACAGGAATATGTTGAAACACTTTCGTCCACGAGCGGTTTGCCGCATGTCATGGTGCGGCGCAACATGGAGAAAATTCATCACGCGCTGACCAACATGAAAACCGTTTTGAACGGTTTGACGCGCGGATTGGACCTCTCGATTCTCGACAGCGGTTTCGGTGAGCAGTTCGGAACGAAGCTGAGTTTTTTTCCAACGACCCAAGCGCTTGGTCTCGTGATGCCGAGCAATTCTCCAGCGGTAAATTCACTTTGGCTTCCGGCGATTGCGCTGAAAATTCCCGTCATCATCAAACCGGGCAAAGAAGAGCCGTGGACGCCGTATCGTTTGATTCAAGCGTTCATCGCGGCGGGTTGCCCTGCGGAAGCGTTCGGATTTTATCCGACCGATCACGAAGGCGCGGCGGAAATTTTGAAAAGCTGCGGACGTGCGCTGATTTTCGGCGATAAAAATACGACGGCGCAATACGCAAATAATCCGGCGATCCAGGTTCACGGCCCCGGTTGGAGCAAAATTCTCATCGGCGATGATGAAATTGAAAACTGGCGCGACTACATCGACGTAATGATTTCTTCGATTGCCGACA
>JBDSLX010000036.1:0-3941 GCA_039916145.1 Verrucomicrobiota bacterium
TCGGGCGGTTGGACGGCGGAGTTTTGTCGCTGGTGAGCAGTTACCAAAAAGAAGTGGACGCGTTGAAAGCGCAAAAGCCCGAAGTCTTGAAACGAATCGCGGAGAAGAACACTTTGCAGTTTTTGAAGTTAAAAGAATTGCCAACGCGCTAACACGGATGTCGTTTCTCATTAACACCCTGCTTTAGCTGGGTGAAGGAGCGGCAATAAGAATCACAACCGCTTCAGCGGTTTTTGCGCGCGTGAAACCGTTAAAACGGTTTGGCTTTTCGTCGGCACGGCAAACACCCAGCTAAAGCAGGGTGTTAATGAGAGAAGAACCATGAAAACATTTTCATTGAAGAATAATTTGGCTTTGGTCACCGGGTCGTCGAAAGGAATCGGTTTGGCTATCGGACTGGGATTGCACGAAGCCGGGGCGAAAGTTGTTTTTCACGGAACGACCAAACGTTCTCCAGAAATTCCAAAAGGCTGCGATTACGTGACAGCAGATTTGCTTCAGGCGAATGCCGCGCAAAAATTATTTCGAGCCGCAATCAAGGCTCAACCGAAACTGGATTTGCTGGTCTGCAACGCTGGCAGTTTCTTCGACGTGCCATTTCTCGAAATGACCTCAGAGCTTTGGGATAAGACGATGCAGTTGAACGTAAAGTCGTCTTATTTTTTGATTCAGGCATTCGCCAAATATCTTGTGGCGCAGAAACGTGGCGGAGCGGTCGTGATCGTATCTTCGACGAATGGTTTTCAAGCGGAAGCCGATTCGACGGCTTACGACACCTCCAAAGGCGCGCTGATTGCGTTGACGAAATCTTTGGCGCTGTCGCTGGCGGATTACGGGATTCGCGTGAATGGCATTGCGCCGGGATTGATTCGCACACCGTTGACGAAACGATGGCTCAGCACTCGCACCGATTTGGAGGCACACTATGAAAAGAAAATTTTACTCGGCAAAGTTGGAGCGGCGGAAGATTGCGCGGGGGCAGTGACATTCTTGTGTTCGAAAGCAGCAAGTTATATCACCGGTCACGTCATCGCGGTCGATGGTGGTTTGACGACCGGGCAAATTGGAAAAATGTAGCGGCATTACAAAATGAACATTGAACAAATCCTGCGAGATTACGAACGCGATGGTGTTGTTCGCATCGCCAAGTTTTTTTCGGCTGAAGAAACGCGACGAGTGCGTTGCGAAATCCAACGATACATCCGCGACATCGCACCAAAATTGGAACCGAGCGAAGTGACCTTTGAAGATGATGGCAAAACGGCGCGCAATCTTTGGCGGATGGAAAAATACGATCCCTGTTTCGCGAAGATTGCGCATAGGCCAGAAATTTTAAACCTGGTTGGACGACTGGTTCACGGCGAGCCAGTGCTTCTTGGAACGGAAACTTTCAACAAACCAGCCCGAATTGGTTCAGGCGTCCCGCCACATCAGGACAACGCTTATTTTTGCCAGAATCCGCCGGACGTTTTGACAATTTGGATCGCGATGGATGCGGCGACGGAAGCGAATGGCCCTGTTTCGTATGCGCGCGGCTCGCATAAACTCGGACTTCTGCCGCACAAAGCTTCCGGCGTGAAAGGGAACTCCATCGGTCTTGCGGAAAAGTTCGATCACACTGAACCATTCGTGGGTTTGCTGGAACCCGGAGATGCTTTGATTCATAATTGCCAAACCATTCATTACAGCGGGCCGAATCGAACCGACTTTCCGCGTTGCGGTTTTCTTCTGGTATATCGCGGCGCGCACACGCAGACCGATCCCGCGCTCAAAATTCAGTACGACCAAGCGCGCGCTTCGGTTTAATTTCAATATTGTTGTGACCGACCAACCCTTCACGATTGCCGCCGATGCGAATTGCGAACTCGGCGAAAATCCACTCTGGAATGCAGATCAGAATTGCGTGTATTGGACGGACATTCCCGCTGGAAAAATTTATCGACTCGATGTTGCGGCGCAAAAGTTTGGCGTGATTTACGAAGACGAACCGGTTGGTGGATTTACGATTCAAGAAAGCGGCGACCTGTTGCTCTTTCGCGTGAAAGACATTGTGTCACTTTCTCGCGGTGGAAAAACTTCCGTTGTCCGCTCTTATTCCGACGAAGGGATGTCCCGTTTCAACGATGTGATTGCTGATCCTGAAGGCCGCGTTTTTGCCGGAACTATTGGCAAGACAAAGCAGAGCGGCGGTTTATATCGAGTTGATTTGGATGGGACGATCACAAAACTATTTGAAGGAACGGGTTGCTCGAATGGAATGGGATTTTCCCCCGATTTGAAAACTTTCTATTGGACCTGCACCACCACGCGAAAGATTTTTCAATTTGATTACAAACGAAGTTCGGGAGAAATCAATAATCGGAGGGTTTTTTACGATGCAGTAAACGACGAAGGACTTCCCGATGGCCTGACCGTCGATGAGGAAGGTTTCGTTTGGTCAGCGCGCTGGGCGGGTTCGAGCATCAAACGCCATGCGCCGGATGGGAAAGTGATTGAGTCATTTTCGTTTCCCGTTCGAAATATAACTTCGATGTGTTTTGGCGGAAGAAATCTGGATCAACTCTTCATTACATCTGCCAAGACCTCTGGCGAAAACTCTCCGCTGGCAGGCGCATTATTCCAAATACCAGTTCGGGTCAAAGGGCGAAACGCTTTCAAATCGAAGATTGCACTCCTTGCCGATTGAAACTTTCTTCGGCAACCCGCTATGCTGTTTGCACAAAAATAAATGAAGCGCCTGGTGCAATTAAAACATCCGAAGCACGGTCGTCGCGTGGCCGTTGTGAACGGAGATGAACTTCAGATAGTTGGAACGGTTAACTCGATTTACGAACTGGCTTCGCAAGCCATCGAGCAAAAAAAATCTTTATCGCAGACAATCTCGTCCGCGCCGTTGGTCGAAACGCTCGACTACGATTCAATTTATTTTGGCAAATCTGAATGGCGATTGTTGCCAGCGTTCGATCACCCCGATGAGCCATCGCGTTGTCTGGTGACTGGCACTGGATTGACTCATAAAAAAAGTGCAGAAAATCGTCAGGCGATGCACGCCGCGCAGCCAACGGCGATCTCGGACAGCATGAGAATGTATCAATGGGGCGTCGAAGGCGGGCGGCCAGCGGCGGAAAAAATTGGCGTGCAACCGGAGTGGTTTTACAAAGGTTGCGGCACCATTTTGCGAGCGCATGGCGAACCGCTGGATATTCCTTCGTTTGCAAATGATGGCGGCGACGAAGCGGAAGTCGCGGGCGTTTACGTTATTGATCCCCAAGGAATCCCCCGACGAATTGGCTTCGTATTGGGCAACGAATTCTCCGATCACGTCATGGAGGAAAAAAATTATCTTTTTCTCGCGCACTCGAAACTGCGCGCGTGCGCGATTGGCCCGGAATTGATCGTGGATGGAAACTTTGAGGACGCGCGCGGGACAATTCGCATCGAGCGCGGCGGAAAAATTTTCTGGTCACAACCATTTCATACCGGCGAAAATAATATGTCTCACACGATCGCCAATCTGGAGCACCACCATTTTAAATATTCTGAGCATCGTCGTCCGGGCGACGCGCACATCCACTTCTTCGGCGCAGACGTTTTTAGTTTCGGAGAAAAAATAAAACTGGAGGATGGCGACGTGATGGAAATTGAACTGGCTGGCTTTGGTCGCCCGTTGCGGAACCCAATTAAAATTGATCGCTCGCCGCCGGAACTTGTGTCGGTGCAAACGATTTAATCAACGCGTCAACGCGGCTGACTCTTGCGCGCGACCACATCCATCTCGATTTGAATCTCATTCCAAAGAACGGACTGCACCGTCGTGCGCGCGGGCAAGACCGCGACGCCTTGGAAGAACTCTTTGTAAACCGCGTTGTATCGGTCGAAATCCCGCATGTCCGCGAGATGCACGGTGGATTTAACGACATCGTTTAAAGTGCAACCAGCGG
>JBDSLX010000037.1:0-1905 GCA_039916145.1 Verrucomicrobiota bacterium
CCCGGCGGTTATTCCTGCAAAGCAGTGAAACCAATCGCGCTCCGCATGGTGATGGAAATCGCCACAATGATTCGCAAAGAATTTCCCGGACGTTCGCTCTCCGGCCTCGGCGGAATCGAATCCGGCAACGACGCCGCGCAATTTATTTTGCTCGGCTCGGACACGGTTCAAGTTTGCACCGGCGTCATGAAGTTTGGTTACGAATGCGTGAAGCCAATGTGCGATGAATTACTTGCGTTCATGGACAAACATAAATTTGAAACGCTCGCCGATTTCAAAGGCAAGAGCCTCGACTATTTCACAACCCACGCCGATCTGGTGAAACGTCAAGGCGAGCGCAAAGCCGCGCAAAAAGCCGCCGCCGCCGCACCGCAAAAGAAAATGGTTCAAGCTGATGGTGAATGGACCGGCGATGAATTTGTAAAACAATCGGATGCGTTGGCGCGTTGAAATTGCAAGGTGTTGCTCGGAACCTGACGACGAACTATTTTTACCCGTGAGCGCAACGGCAAATCCTTTTTGGAAACAGCATCCCGGCCTGGTTTGGTCGAATCCAACGGCGGACGATTCAATTCACATTCGCGCCGCGCTGGTGAAGCCGCGTTTCAGCCGGTTGCTCGCGGTCGCCGTTGAATTTGGCGTGGAACGGTTGCGCGCTGAGTGGAATGAATTGCAAACCGATGACGCTCACGAAATCCAACGCGCGCACGCGCCAGTCGAGCGCATCCTCACCAACATTGAGAAGGGATTTGCTCTTGCTGCCTCCCGCAACTGAACAACTCTGGAATTATCTCAAGGACCAACCCACACTAGCGGGCTTTGTTCTGGTCGGCGGCTCCGCTCTGGCATTGAGGATTCAGCATCGTTTGAGCGAAGATCTGGATTTTATTTTCCTCCAACCAAATTTACCAGATGAACGGCTGGACGCACTGTGCCGCCAGGCGCGCAACGCCGGTTTCGATTTTCAACGCAATGATAATGAAGGCGCCGTCGAACATTTTGCGCAGGGCGGATTGGAGTTGCACGATTACCAGCAGGATTTTCTGGTCAACGCCACGGTAAAAGTTTCGTTCTTCGTTTCCGACGATTCCCAGCAAAAAATATTTTCAAAACAAAATGAAACCAAAGTTCGGATTGCCTCTCTCGCCGAAATTTTCAAAAGCAAGGCCCTGGTTTCCTCCGTGCGCTCCAAAACCCGCGATTGGTTTGACCTTTATCTCTTGATGCGCGATCACGGTTTTACCATTCGCGATTATCAAACTGCTTTTCAGGAAGCCGGCATTTTGTCTTCCTGCGAGATTGGCCTGGCGCGTTTATGCAGCGGTGTTCCTCAGAAAAACGACGAAGGTTATACGCAACTATTGTCCACTCCACCGAGTCTGGACGAATTGAAATTTTTTTTTATCGAACAACGGAACCAGCTTGAAATTGAAACTTCGGCGAACGCCGCTCCTTCCAAAACCAACAAAAATAATTAAGTTTTTTTATGCCTGCCAATACAACTCTCGAATCCTGTCCTTTTTTCATCGGTGGCGAATGGCTTCAGCCCAAACTCGCTGGCACGCCCGTTCACAATCCTTCGACGGGCGATGTGATTGCGGAATGCCCTGTCGGCACCGCCGCTAATGTGAACGCTGCCGTCGAAGCTGCGCACGCTGCCTTTCCCGCCTGGATGGAAACTCCGCCGGTGGAGCGCGCGCGAATTCTCGGCCGTTTCAAAATGTTGATGGAAGATAATTTCGAAGACATCGTTCGCAGCAATACGCGCGAACATGGCAAGACGCTCGTCGAATCGCGCGGTGATGTGAAACGCGGAATGGAAGTAATCGAATTCGCGCTCGGCGTGCCGTCGTTGCTCATGGGCGATGTGATCGAAAACATCGCGCGCGGAATTGATTGCGAAGC
>JBDSLX010000038.1:0-2572 GCA_039916145.1 Verrucomicrobiota bacterium
CAAATCCAGGAACCTTCGCCGGGTTGAGCGGATTTGAGCAATTCCACTTTGAAGCCAGGAAGAAGAACCAAATCTTCGGCGCGAGTGGCTTGTGCGACCTTCATCACATCGCCCCATGGCGCGACGCCAAGTTTTCCTTTGCTCTTCGCGGATGACCAATTGTTTGCACCCGAAAATTCGACCGTTTGCCAACCTTCATCGCCGACATCAGAAGATTTCCAACTCGCATCGCTGACGACGACCAATTTTTTCCCTTGGCCAAAACTTATCTCAATCTTCGCGAGCAACGCCGCGTCACCCGTCCCGCTCCAGCCTCGAATCGCGATCAAATTTTCGCCCTGCTTGATTTTCTTGAGGTTGATAATGGCCGCATTGTTCCAGCCTTTCACGTCGCCTTGGCGTTTGCCGTTGAGCCAGATTTCCGCTTCGTCATCGGCGGCAATCGCGAGCGTGGCGGAATCCGGTTTGTCCTTTACGGAAAATGTTTTGCGAAAGTAGCGGACTTCGTTGTTCGTGGCCGCTCCTCCTGGATGCCAGATCCATTCCGGAACCTGGGCTTGAAGAGCGATTGTGAAAAACGTGAATAGACAAATGAGGCGATTGATTTTGGACATGCGCCGGTATTGGTAAAAGCCACATCCGCGCGGGTCAATGGATTTTTCCACGTTTGGAGTTCCGTCTTTAGACGGCTTGGGGACCGCCTGAAGGCGGAACTCCAAACCCAAAACTCTTCTTTGTCTCTTGGTGACTTGGTGGTTTTATTTCTATGTGAGTGAGAATTTTCCAGACGCTGCATTAGTTTTGGTCGGACACGGTTCGACGTTGAACGCCGATTCCGCTGCGCCGACTTACCAGCACGCCGACGAACTGCGCCGCCGGAAAATTTTCGCGCAAGTCCTGGAATCCTTTTGGAAACAGGAGCCGTATCTCGCGCAGGTCTTGCGCGGCATTTTCGCGAAGCGGGTTTTCATCATTCCGCTATTCATCAGCGAAGGCTATTTCACCGAAGAAGTGATCCCGCGGGAACTGGGGTTCAAAGTTCAAGGTTCAAAGTTTAAAGTTCAAAGTGTTCCGCTGATCGAAACGCGCGGAGAACAAACATTTTTTTACTGTGGCCCCGTCGGAACGCACGATTCGATGACGAACGTTTTGCTCAATCGTGCGAAAGAAATTATTGAGAAATTTCCTTTTCCACGCGCGCCGAAACCGAGCGAGACAACGCTTTTCATCGCGGGACATGGAACGGGCAACAACGAAAATTCCCGTAAAGCTATCGAACGGCAGGTCGAATTGATTAGCACGATGAAAATTTATGCGGACGTTTTCCCGGTGTTCATGGAAGAAGAACCGCGCATCGCCGATTGCTACAAACTCGCGCAAACGAAAAACATCGTGATGGTTCCCTTTTTCATCAGCGACGGTTTGCATTCGTTTGAAGATATTCCCGTCATGCTCGGCGAACCGCAGCGCATCGTTCAGGAACGTTTCAAACTTGGCCAACCGACGTGGCGCAATCCCACGGAAAAAAACGGAAAACGCGTTTGGTATTCCGCCAGCATCGGCAACGAACCGCACATCGCTGACGTAATTCTGGAACGTGTGAGTGAGGCCGCCTCGCTTCAACGAGCGTAGCGATTGAAAATCGATCCGTAAATCCAATCGCGCAATTTAGGGAACGTTGCTACCAGTCCACGGCTGGAGGCTGACTTACATGATTGGATTAGAGCGCGAAAACAGAGACTCATCTATTGGATGAAGCCAAAGGGTTAAGAGCGGGAATGCTGTGGGCAAATCCTCGTCTTGTGCATACACTTCGCGGACGTTCAAGATCTGATCCTTTCGTGACAGCAACTTCAATGAACCGGAATGTAGTCGCGGTTACCGGTGACATTATTAGCAGGAACCTTGATAAACAATGGATTCCTGATTTATTTCAAACAGAGTTCGTTCTACGCGCCAGTTTTCTCCAAATGATTCGTGAGTTGAAGGTGACGTTTTTAAATCTGTTCGACCCAAAACAGCCAATAAGATTTTGTGGAGAAGTGGGCGGACACTTCTTCGGTATCGTATCTTCCATCACTTTCAACCTGGCGTTACCCGCATCGCGAGCATCGGGCGGAATGCATTCCGATAAGCCCACGCCAAAAAGAGTTCCATGACGAGGACGACGATGCCCGGCGCGATGCTCGATGGCACCATGTAGATGTGGTAGGTGAGGATTCCTACGATGATGGGCGCGAGCAAAGCGAGAGCGAGTGGCACGAAGCGGTTGAGCAGGAGCAGCAAGCCGACGAGTATTTCCGTGCCTGAGACTACATCCATGTAACCCGCTTTCACCAGCGACCCCATAACCGTCATGATCTCTGCGGGCATATCTTTCGGGACAGGAATAAAATTCAAAAATCCATTCAGTCCGAAGACGAGGAACATCAGTCCCAGCAACAAGCGAACAATGATGGTGGCAATTTTCATAGGTTTGTTGCGTTGAGTTATTATTAATTTACCCACCGGCCATCGCGCCGACAATCAGGAATGGTTCCTTTCCATTAACAACATCTTCGGGCAACGGCGT
>JBDSLX010000039.1:0-4690 GCA_039916145.1 Verrucomicrobiota bacterium
CGCAATCGGCGGAAAAGAACGGCAGGACTCGGTCTGGAATGGACTCGAACAACTCTCGTCGAACTCAGAAATCGTCGCGATTCAAGATGGAGCGCGGCCTGTGACGAGTGAGACGTTAATTCTTGAAACGATTTTTGCAGCGCGTAAAACCGGCGCAGCCGTAGCGGCGCAACGCGTGACCGACACCATCAAGGAATCTCAAAACGGCGAGACGATTTCGCGCCATCTCGAACGCAAAGAACTTTGGTCGGTGCAAACTCCGCAAACATTTCGAGTCGATGTCATCCGCCGCGCGTTGGCCGCAGTTCGTGAAAAAAATCTTTTTGTCACCGACGACACGGCTGCGTGCGAATTGATCGGCCAGCCGGTAAAGCTGGTTGAAAGCAGTTCGCCAAATCCCAAAGTCACGGTGCCGGAAGATTTGCCGTATCTGGAAATGTTGCTGAAAAAAATTTGAGCCGTATTGGATCGTTTTCAGCTGTTGACGCAAATATTTTTAGCGCCGTAGGCGCGGCATATTTGTAGAAAAACGGTTTCATTCAAATAAAGCTCCGTAGGAGCGACATCGAAATAAATAGTGGTGCATCAGATATTATATGTCGCTCCTACGGAGCTTTTGGTTTTCTTTCCGCGTTGACTACAAATATTCCGCCCCTACGGGGCTGCGCGGGATAAAAACGCTTGCGGCAAAATAAATTCCTGAGAAGGTGTGTCTCACACGCCTTTTTATGAAACTTCTAGGAATTGCTTGCCACGTTGTAATTTTGCTCGCCAGCTTAGGAAACGCTTCGGGGCAAAGCTTCGCGAATCTAAATTTTGAAAACACCACAATCACGGGATCTATAGCGACACTCCCCGGATGGGGCATATATGGTTTTCCCTATGGGAATCCAACCAGCATTTATTTTAATACTATCGCTTTAGATGCGCCTGCCGTCACGCTTCACGGAGTAAATTCCCCCTTCTACCCGGCTATCCAGGGAAGTTATTCAGTTTTGCTTCAAGGTGGGACGATATCGGGCGGAAATGTCTATAACACCAACGGAGCGTCAATTTATCAAACCGGACAAATTCCCCTCACTTCGCAATCATTGATTTATTTAGGTTCATCACTACAAGTCACATTCAATGGACAGACGCTCTCGTCAGTTGCGATTGGCAGCACTACAAACTACACGGCATGGGGCGTAAATATTACGCCATACGCTGGGCAGACGGGGGAATTGCGATTTACAACGCCTTGGCAAAGCGTTGGCATCATTGATGGTATCCTATTCTCCCCAACGCCTGTCCCAGAACCAAATGCTTTGGGCATTTTTGGCGTTGGCATTTTATTGCTCTTTTGGAAGAAGACTCTGAGCTTCGTTGGAGTTCTTCTGACTGTCACACGTCGCATTGTTTAATTTCTCCAGCGAACAATTTTCGTTTTCGCAAAAACATTCCAGCGCAACTTGCCAATGTGCTTCCTGCGATTTATCCTCTGCACAATTCAAATTATGAAACGACGTTTTATTTACGGGGTTTTGGGATTTGTCCTCGGAGTCAATCTGCTCATCGGCGCGCAGATCTATTTTTACTCTGCGCAAGCCGCCACGAAGGATGATCCTTACGAAAATTATCGCCTGCTTTCCGACGTGCTGGAAAAAGTGCGCGGCGAATATGTCGATGGCGAGAAGCTGACTTACCAGGAATTGATTCATGGCGCGCTGAAAGGAATGTTGAGCACCCTCGATCCACACAGCGAATTCATGGACAAAGCGAAATTCGAGGAGTTAAAAAAAGATACACAGGGAGAATTCGGCGGCGTCGGCGTGGTGATTTCGTTGAGTAAAGACAAACAACTCACCGTCGTTTCACCGATGGAAGACACGCCTGGTTTTCGCGCGGGAATTTTGTCGGGTGATCGCATCATCAAAATCGACGGCAAAAGCACCGAGAAATTTGGGTTGGAAGACGCCGTCAAAAAACTACGCGGTGAACCCGGAACTGAAGTCATCCTCTCCGTTTTGCGGCCGTCCTCGGGTCAGACTAAAGATCATAAACTGACTCGATCCGTGATCAAAGTGGACACGATTAAAGACATCAACGGCAAGCGGGAATTTCCGTTAGGCGAAAACAATATCGGTTATGTTCGCATTACCCAATTCGGCGAGAAAACTTCCGGCGATTTGGAAAGCGCGCTTAAAAAACTGGAAGGGCAAGGAATGCAGGCGTTGATTTTTGATCTGCGCGGGAATCCCGGTGGATTGCTCGATCAGGCGGGAAAAGTTTGCGAAAAATTTTTACCGCGCGGTCAATTGGTCGTTTCCACGGAAGGACGCGGCAGTTCCCAACGTTCCGAATATGTCGCTAACGGCCGAAACAAACACGCGAACCTTCCAACGGTGGTGTTGGTGAATGGCGGCAGCGCTAGCGCCTCGGAAATTGTGGCGGGTTGCTTGCAGGACTTGCAGTCGATTACAAAAGCAATTGTTGTTGGAGAGCAAACTTTCGGTAAAGGCTCGGTGCAAAGCATTTTGCCGCTACCGGACGGCTCCGCCTTGCGCTTAACGACTGCGAAATATTACACGCCGAGCCACAAGGTAATTCACGAACACGGCATCACGCCCGACATCATTGTGCCGATGACTGAGGAACAGGAAACCGATCTTTTCCGTAAGCGTGTGCCGGGCGGATTAGAATCGTTGGATGAACAGGATCGCGAACGAGTCGAAAAAGCTATCGACCCGCAACTGGAACGTTCGCTGGACGTGCTCAAAGGCGTTTTGCTTTACACTAAACGAAATCCTTCCACGTCAAAAATTGCGGCAAAGAATTGAGGGGCGGACTTTCGATTCCGACAGATAGCGGAATATGCGCCTTTGAAATTGTTGCCAGCGGTAATCTTAAGCGAAAGCACATTGGCTCGCGTCTGCTCTGCCTCTCGAAGAAATAGATTTGTTTTCATTGCTGTTTTCAGCCCACTAATAAAGACATGACATTTGCGCCTTTACTCCGGCTCACCGAAGTTTCGAAATCCTATGAGCCGGGATTCGGCGTCGAGCCAATTCACGTCCTGACCGGAATCACCCTCGAGATACTCGATAGCGAATCCATTGCCGTTGTGGGACCTTCCGGCTCGGGCAAAAGCACGTTGCTGAATATCATCGGCACTTTGGATCGGCCAACGAGTGGCCAGGTTTTCCTGAACGGCGAGGAATTGAACACCCACACGGATGAAAAGCTTGCCGAAATTCGCAATCGCCAGATCGGTTTTGTTTTCCAGGCTCATCATCTCCTGCCGCAATGCACGGTCTTGGAGAATGTCTTGGTGCCGACACTTGCCTCCAAAGATAAAACGTTGCGCCAAGAAGCCAGAGGTCGCGGAATTCAGCTCCTGAAACGCGTCGGTCTTGGCGAACGGCTCCTCCACCGGCCCGGACAACTTTCCGGTGGCGAACGCCAACGGGTGGCCGTAGTCCGGTCTCTCATCAATCGCCCAAAACTTTTGTTGGCCGATGAACCCACCGGCGCATTAGACAGGAGCGCGTCTCAGCAACTCGCGGAACTTTTAATTGATCTGAACCGAGAAGAAAAAGTGACACTCGTTGTGGTGACTCACGCGCCCGATCTCGCCGATAAAATGCAGCGCAGGTTCGAATTGAAGGACGGACGATTGGTTGCCTGAAACATCTCGTTTGGGAAACCGTTCCATAACTCAAACACTTTAACATCACCTTGTGCCTTCAAAGGGCAGTTTTCTGGCGACCATTGTCGCGATCCCTCTCACCGCTTTTTCCGATCACAGATGGACAACACTGGTTTGGCTTGGGCAAAGTAGTCGGATGAAATGGATTCATTTGCTGATCTTTCTTTTGGGAGCGCTTGCGCAGGCTCATTTCAGTTCGGTCAGCAGCGCCGCAGTGAAAACTGTTCCCGGCGCGACCAATGAAATTTTTGACGGACGGCCCTGGAATATCTCCAGTGGAAACTTGTCAGTGAGTTTTATCCAGCACTCTCCGATTGGCGCATTTCCCGAAACGAATTTCGTCGAAGCGCCGCCGTCGGTGGAATCACAGATGCACGCGAAAAATTTCGGGCTTGTTGCCAACGAAGATTACGTCGCGTGGGGCGCGGTGGAACGTGAACCCGGCAAGTGGAATTGGCAGCAACATGACGCGATGGAGCAGACGTTGCATCAGGCCGGTTTGAAATATGTCATTTATAACTGGACGCATTTTCCACCGGTCTGGCTGCGCGATCAGCAGAGAGATAAACGCACCTTGATGCGTTGCCTCGAACACGGCCAGGAAGCGAACTATCTCTCCATCTTCGATCCGCGCACGATTGGTTGGTATGACCATTTCTACAAAAATCTGCATCAACATTTCGGCAATCGAATTGATAATGTCTATGCCTGCGTGTTGGGGCCTTACGGCGAAGGGAATTATCCGCTGGAAGAAAAGGCATACATCAACATGGGCCATTGCCACGAGGGTTATTGGTGCGGCGATGACTTCGCCATCAAAGCATTTCAAGCAGCGTTGAAACGAAAATATTCCAAAGTGGCGAAGGTGAATCGCGCGTGGGGCAGTGATTACAAATCGTTCAAGGAAATCTTTCCACCCAAAGAAATTGGCAACGTGAAATTCAAACCTTCACCCGAAACATTTCCAACGTCGCAGGAAAAGCGACGCTGGCTCGACTTCAT
>JBDSLX010000040.1:0-7934 GCA_039916145.1 Verrucomicrobiota bacterium
GAAGATTCTGTTCCGCTTGGCGCCCTGACACTTGCAAAATTGCGAAGCTTGAATTGAATGCCGCCTGATTTACAATTCCCACCGAATGAACGATTGGATTTCTAATTACATCACCGCCCAAAAAGCCGCGCTCGATTCCATTCCCGTTGAGGGTATCGCGGCGATTATCAAAACGCTTCAACAAGCGCTCAAAGATGACCGGCAGATTTTTGTTTTTGGCAACGGCGGCAGCGCGTCGAACGCCTCTCATTTCGCGACCGATCTCGGCAAAGGTTCCTCCGACAAAGTGGGCAAACGATTTCGCGTCCTTTCGCTCAATGACAATGTGAGTTGGATGACAGCCATCGCCAATGATTATTCCTATGAAGATATTTTCGTTCGCCAGTTGGAAAATTACGGGCGCAAAGGCGATGTCGTTCTTTCCATCAGTGTCAGTGGCAATTCGCCCAATTGTGTAAAAGCGCTGGAATGGTCGAAGAAAAATGGTTTGCAAACAATTGCGCTTGTCGGTGCAAAACGTGGTCGCATGGCGGAAATCGCCGACCAAACTATCGTCGTCAACGAGACGCATTATGGTCGCGCAGAAGATGTGGAGATGAACATTTTGCACATGCTCTGTTACGCGTTTATTGAGAATCCGCAGTGGGGAAAATGACGGTCATGTGAGGAAGAAACGAAAAAATCATTTTATTTTTAATCCCAGGTTTAGTTTTCCTTGGCCTCATAATTGTTTGGATAGTCGGCGGTGCTTTGTGCGCGCCGCGACACAGACAAATTGGTTCGGCACCAAAAGATTTACCTGCGGAAACTTTTCAGATCGAAAGTTCTTCTGGCTCAAAACTAAGCGGCTGGCGGATTCGTGCGGAACAATCCAAAGGAACAATTATTCTGATGCATGGCGTTCGCGGCTGTCGTCTCGACATGCTGGATCGCGCCCGTTTTCTTCATGCCAGCGGCTACTCGGTGATACTTTTCGATTTTCAAGCGCATGGCGAAAGTTCTGGTGAGCATATCACTTTCGGTTACTTGGAAAGCAGAGACGCCATTGCCGTCGTGGAGTTCGCGCATCAGAAGTTTCCAGGCCAAAAGATTGCAGTCATTGGTGGATCGCTGGGTGGAGCCGCCGCGATTTTGGCCACTCCGCCTTTGCAAGTGGATGCGATGGTTCTGGAAATGGTTTATCCCACAGTTCAACAGGCTATTTCTGCGCGGTTAAAAATAAAACTGGGCGCCTTCGGTTCTCTCTTTTCGCCGTTACTAGCATGGCAATTGAAACCTCGACTTGGCATTGGCCCCGACGATTTACGGCCAATCGATAAGGTTCGGGAAATCACGGTCCCAAAACTTTTCATCGCGGGCGACGCCGACAAACACACTCCTTTACCTGAAGCGAAAGAATTATTTAATGCCGCTTTGGAGCCGAAACAATTTTGGGAAATAAAAGGAGCCGGACACGTTGATCTTTATCCTTATGATCGTGAAGGATACCAAAAAAGAATTTTGAATTTTCTTGAGCAAAGTTTCTATTCCTCGTCATCCAAGTGAAAGTTTTTACTTGTTTCACTGGCTGTGGAAGGATTCACGAGCATTCGCCGTCAATTTTCTTTATGATAATTTCCTTTGGCGAATTCTCTTGCTCAAGCGAACCACGCCAATTTCATCCGTTCCGCTTTTAGCGATTTTGAAAGCGGAAAAGCTGTGCCGCCCACAGGCATAATGTTTTTCCGTATCTTCAGATCAAAGGAAAATCAGCTTGCTGGAATCCGCTGTTTTTCGGTAGGACTTGGTTGTGCGTAAAAGCTTTTTGTGGTCGGCGATTTTTCTGGTTGGCCTCAATACCGTCGGTTTTGCGCAGATTGATCCTGAGAAACGTCGGCTTTTTCAACTTGGCTATAACCAGCCGATTGAGGGAAGAGGCCCCATTTCTGGCTATGGATTTTATTATCACAATAAACCCGAATTTCTTCGCACGAACATTACTTTACGGTTGGCGATTGCGCCGATTTACATCGACACAGAACTTGGTTTCGCCCACGCGCTGGGCGAGCACACGGATTTTGCCATCGGCGCGGCGGGCGGCGGTTTTGCCGATAGTTATTCCGAAGTCCGGCAAGGAAGACTTTTTGAGGACGAATCTTTTACGGGACACAGCGGAGAAATCTCGGCGAGCATTTATCATTTGTTCAACCCGGAACGTTTGATTCCGCTCTCGGGAATTCTACGGATGAGCGCTCATCACTCGATTTACAAAGAGGATTCTGACACGAGCGACGCGTTTGAGTTGCCGGAGGATCGCACTTCGTTGAATGTGCGCGCCGGTTTCCGCTGGGGCGGCAAAGAGCCGGTGATGCGTCCTGATTTGGGGATGGAACTTTCCGCGTGGTACGAAGGACAGTTCCGCACGGAATACGGCAATTACGGTTTCAATGGCGACCGAACCGTTCGTCCCTCTTCTCATTTATTTTGGGGCCGGGCCTTGCTGATTTATACCTTGCCGGAATTGAAGCACAATTTCAGCATCAGCCTCACTGCGGGAACCAGTCTGGCGTCGGATCGTTTCAGTTCTTATCGCCTCGGCGGAGTTCTTCCACTCATCGCGGAATTTCCCCTTTCCCTGCCCGGATATTATTTCCAGGAAATCAGCGCGCGCCGTTTCGCATTGTTGAGCGGCCAATATTCGCTCCCGCTCGACGCCGCCAAACAATGGAACGTCACGGCCAGTGGAACGATCGCGACCGTCGATTACGTTTCGGGTTTGGAACAACCCGGCAGCACGCATTCCGGCGCCGGCCTCGGCGTCGGCTACCGTTCCAAAAAGAATACCTGGGAAATAATCGTCGGGTATTCCTACGGCTTCCAGGCGATTCGCAATCATGGGCGAGGCGCGCAAAATATTGGGTTGATTTTTCAGTACGATCTGGAAGCGCGCCACAAAGGCCCGTATTTTGATATCGAAAGCCCGTACAAATCGCGCGGGCTTTTCCGTCTTTTGGGCGAATAATTTTTCTGCGACAACACGGGTTCCCTCCATGGAAAAAAATTCCGAAACACGCCGCCAGTTTGCCAGCGACAATTACGCGGGCATTTGCCCGGAGGCTTTTGCCGCGCTGGCCGAAGCGAATCAGGGCCACGCCAAAAGTTATGGCAACGATGCGTGGACGGAAAAAGCGGCGGACTTGATCCGCGAAATTTTTGAGACGCGTTGCGAAGTGTTTTTTGTTTTCAATGGCACCGCCGCCAATTCTCTCGCGCTGGCTTCGCTTTGCCAATCTTACAACAGTATTCTTTGTCACGAAGCCGCGCATCTCGAAACCGCCGAATGTGGCGCGCCGGAATTTTTTTCCAACGGCTCCAAAGTTCTGTTGCTCAGCGGCGACCATGGAAAAATTGATCCGGCATCAATTGCAGGAGCGGTGAAAAAACGCACGGACATTCATTATCCAAAACCGCGCGTGCTCAGTCTCACACAAGCCACCGAAATGGGAACTCTCTACGCACCCGATGAATTAAAAACGTTGACCGATACGGCGCGCAGTTTTGGTTTGCGTATTCACATGGATGGCGCGCGGTTCGCCAACGCGATTGCCGCTTTGAAGGTCGCGCCTAAAGAAATTACATGGCGGGCCGGTGTGGATGTTCTCTGTTTTGGCGGAACAAAAAACGGAATGCCAGTTGGAGAAGCGGTCGTATTTTTCAATCTCGAACTCGCCCAGGAATTTGATTATCGCTGCAAACAAGCCGGGCAACTTGCATCGAAAATGCGTTTTCTTTCCGCACCGTGGGCGGGAATGTTGCAAGACGGCGCTTGGATTCGCCACGCCGCTCACGCAAATGAAATGGCAAAAAAACTGGAAGCCGGGCTGCGCGCAACGCCAGGTGTTGAAATTGTTTTTCCACGCCAGACCAATACTGTTTTCGCCCGCATACCCGAAGCCGTCATCGCTGGATTACGGCAACGCGGCTGGCAATTTTATACTCACGTCAGTCAAGGCGATTGCCGGTTAATGTGCAGTTGGGATACCAGTGAAGAGGACGTAAAAAACTTTTTAGACGATCTGCAAAACTCCTAAATGTCGCTCCGACTGGCGAAATCCGCAGGATCAAAAACTAAGGCGCCGTGGGCCGCGTCATTTGAAACGTGCCGTGATCATATTTGGATCGGTAAGTTGAAAAGAAATTAGTTGCGCTCGCTGATCCTTTGTAATGATACACACCACCCGCCCACCACGGCAATTTTGCTTCGCCCTCAAAATGAAAATTGCCAGCGTCCTCCGCGCCGTTCAAGACCACCGTCGATTTGAAATGAAAAACTCTTTTGTAAGTAGAGTCGAAACGCGCGCGATAACTTTGCTCCGAAATTTTCTCAACCAGGCAACGCAACTTGTCGGCGTGACCGCTCGGCTGGCTCATCCATGTTCCTTCCCATCTTCCTTGAATATCCAGTGGAGGGGAAATAGAACCCGCTTGTTTCCAGTCGTGATGGAAGGTCGAGCAGCCTGCCGAAACCAACATCAGTAAAATTAACGAGCCGCTTCCTGGTTTAGTAAAAAAATTCATGACCTCACCTTTCTCTTTTCCAGAACCAATTGTATGCGCCGTGGATTTTTTGGATTTTCAAAATCGGCTTCGCGAATTTCCTCCGGTGTTTGAATGTCCAAAGTTTTTCCGGTTGTTCCGGAAATTTCCTGTTGTTCGAGGCGCATCGCTGTGCGCGCGAACTCCAATAAGATTGCGCACGGCTCCAAACACGGAATCAAACTTTTTTCCGCGACCGAATCCGTTTCCAATTCTGTCACTGTCCAAAGCCGTTGTTTCAAACAAAAAAAATTGTGACAACAGGCGCGAATCATCGGTGCGGCTTGTGCGTCTGTGAGCATCGCGGTGATTCGATACATGCCGGTTTGGCGGCGGGTGAATTCACCATAATTCGTCGGAGCGGCTTTTGCAGAGCGAACAGCGAACCAATCCGCAATAGCGCCGGGGTAAATCTGGCTGAGTGCGAATTCCAATTTTGTTTCATCGGCAACAATCAACCGCCAGCCGGTTTGCAAATTCGGCGCGGATTTGAGCGGGCGAAACGCGCCACTGGCGGTGAACTGAGCCAGCGCACGAATTTCGTTCTCGTCCACCAGCCTCAAATTTTCTGGTGCGCCTTCGCGGTCTTGCACATGTCGCAACTCAAATCCCTTCTCCAATCGGCGCACCGAAACCTGAGCGAGAACTAAATCAGTTTTGATTTCAGCGACCAAGGCTTTCAGCGCCGGATTTGCAAATGCAGTCACGGATTTAAAAATAATTCATTCACGAGATTTGCAAATGCGAATTTACCGAAAGAAAAAACAGTTGTCGCCGTTCCCCGCGCTGGGCAATAACGAGCCATGAACTATCTCATCGCCGGTTTGATTGGTTTGATCAGCGGAATTTCGAGCGGGCTTTTTGGCGTCGGCGGTGGAATCGTGATGGTGCCCGCGATGATGTTTTTTATGAATGTTCCGATCAAAACAGCCATTGGGACTTCACTGGCGGTGATTATCCCGACGGCTTTGATGGGAACTTACAAACATTTTTCACAAGGCAACGTCGATTGGAAAATTGCGCTGTCGCTCGCGCCGATGGCGATTGTCGGCGGATTTGGCGGCGCGTGGCTGACGACGATTATTTCGGCGGACAACTTGAAAAAAGGTTTTGGCGGCTTCCTGGTGCTGGTCGGAATCCGCCTGCTGTTTTTTAAGTAAGTTCTAACTTTTTTGCCTCGATCGGTTCCGGGCCGGGCCCGAAGCGCCATCCGGAATCTTGTTTGACGTAGAGCGTTTGCGTCGGAAACGCGAAGCTGATTTCTTCCTTGTCAAAGCGTTCTTTGAGCGTGAGGTTCATCTCCTGAAGTCCAGCCAGACTTGCCAGAAAATCAGGGTCGTTCCACCAGTGAACGACGAGAATATTGAGCGATGAACTTTCAAATTTATTGAAGCTCAGTACCAATTTTTCTGTCTTTGGATGACCGCGATACACTTCGTCGATAATTTTCAACGCCAGTTTGATTTTTTCAACCGGCGTGTCGTAAGTGATGCCGATGTTCATCACCGTCTTGATGTTCGGACGGGCGCTGATGTTGATGATAGTTGCGTTGCCCATCGTCTTGTTCGGGATGGTGACGAGATGGCCGTCGAGATTGCGCACGCGCGTGCTGCGCATGCCGATGCTTTCCACCGGGCCGTCCACACCGTCGAGTTGGATGCGGTCGCCGATCTTGAACGGTTTATCAACGAAGATGGCCACTGCACCGAATAAATTAGCCAGCGTATCCTGCGCCGCCAAACCCACAGCCAGACCGCCGATGGACAACGACGCGATGGCCGCAGTGATGTTCACGCCCATGTTGTCCAGGGTCAGCATCGTCGCCACCACGACGATGAAAACTTTGAGGCTCTTGCGAATGATGGGAAACAATTGATGGTTGAACGCCTGATCATCCTGTCCCGTCGCGCGTTGCTTCCAATAGCCAAGCAAGAGATCAATCACCTTCATCACGAGGTAGGTAAGAGCAACCGCCACGATGATGGTGAATCCTTTGGACAACACCGATTCCACTATGGGCGGCCAGTCAAACACGTCCAGGCCGATGCGCAGAAAAAGCATGAAGGCCACCACCTTCACCGGCCCGTTGAGCAGTTCCAACAGCAGATCGTCAAATTTGGCTTCCGTTTTCGCGGCCCATCTCTTGAGCCAGACGCGCGTCAGATAATCCAGCAGCTTGGACACGTAAAACGCCAGGAAGATGTAGATGAATGAGAAGATGTACTTCCATAATTCGTTGCCCCACCACGTCCGCTTCAAGAAAGGAAAATCCACAGCGAGCTTTTCAACCCATTGCGGAGTCTGCATGGTTTTTTTGTGGGTGGTCGAATTGCTTTCGGAGTCCTTGCTCTCCGTCGATGTGACGGAGGCGCTTACTTCAACTTTTGACTTGCTGGATTCACCTTTGGTCTCCTGCGCGGAGGCGCGCCAGACCGACCACAATAATAGCCCGCAAAACAAAACTAAAAATCCACGATAGATGATTTTGAATTCCCTTCGCATTTAAAAAATAAAGCCCAGTACGCCGAAGATGACAAGAATCGAGGCGCGATAAACTTAACCGCCCGCGACAATTTTGACGATTTCCAGTTTATCGCCCGGCGCAAGTTGGCGTTTGGAAAATTCGGAAGGCGCGACGGCTTCGCCGTTGTGTTCAACGACGACACTGCGGGGCAACAGTTTTTGCGCCAGCAAAAATTCCTCCAGCGTGCAAGGCAGTTTGGTTTCAATCGGACAACCGTTGGCAATGACGGAATTGGCGTTCAAATCACACCGATATAAACCGTCCTTTCGGATGTAGCCATATTACTTTTTCTCAACGATCCCTGTTTCTCTTTCTGTGTTCGAAATTTATGTTCGTTTTCAAAAGAATAATTCGCTTACTCAATCAAACCTTTTTTGCGCAGCATTGTTTCCATGACTTTATCCATCTGGTGTTCCGCCAGAGGTTTAGTGACCTCATCCAAATGAGCGAGGGCCGCTTTCAATTTCGCAGGATCGCCGATTTTTGTTTTGGAGTCGGCGGCTGCGAGAACTTCTTCGGTTGCGCTCAACGCGTCTTCGAGTTGTTTCCGGTAAACTTCATCCAATTCAGCGGAAAAGTCCCCCATCGCTTTGCGTGTCGCAGGTAAATCAGTGCTGGCTTTCACCTTCGCCTCAATCCACTGACGCGCTTTCAAATCGTCGAAGGCAAACTCCACCGATTCCTCAACCATCTTTTGCACATCAGCGTCATCGACATCCACGGCGGACTTCACTTGCAAGATGGTTTGTTTGCCGGTTTTGATGTCGCGGGCAAGGACGTGCAGAATTCCGTTCGCATCAATTTCAAATTGCACGCCGACACGCGGAACGCCTTT
>JBDSLX010000041.1:0-5009 GCA_039916145.1 Verrucomicrobiota bacterium
GCAAGGTCTTCGGCCAACATGCTGCGCGAAGTGTCAATCGCCACAACGATGTCCAGACCTTGTTGCTTCGCTTCTTCCCACGAGAAACCCCACTGAGGTCGCGCCATTGCGAGAA
The DNA here is from genome assembly GCA_039916145.1 of Verrucomicrobiota bacterium. GTDB lineage: Bacteria > Verrucomicrobiota > Verrucomicrobiia > Limisphaerales > CANJXF01 > CANJXF01. The sequence continues at coordinate 116 of JBDSLX010000041.1, forward strand.
TCAGAAACAACACGGCTACGGCCATGAGAACGAGTCGGAATTTTTGGCGCGTTTGTGAAACGCCGACGGTAAGATTGGCCAGCAAACGTGATTGAACAAATTGTGCGATGAGTTTCTGTTTCGTGCGCCAAGTCCAAAAAAGAAATGCGCAAAGTGGCGCCAATAAAATCAGCAGCAACCAAAGAACCTGGGGTTGGGCGAATAAACTCACGGCAATTTCCTCCAAATAGTCTGGCCTAAAATAATTTCCAAAAGCAAAACCACAAGCCCGGCGAGAATGACCCAGCCGAACAGCTCCTCATATTGGCGATATTTTTTAACATCAACTTCGGTTTTTTCGAGCCCGTCAATTTCTGAATAAATTTTCCGCAAGCTTTCAGAATTGTCGGCGCGAAAATATTTTCCACCCGTTTTATCAGCCATTTTCGTGAGGGTTTCTTCGTCAATATCCACCGGGACTTGTTGATAATCTTTCTGCCCAAAGACGTTGATAAACGGCATCGGCGCGGTTCCGCGTGTGCCAACGCCGATGGTATAGACTTTTACTTTTAAAGTTTGCGCGACCTCAGCCGCAGTGAGAGGCGGAACTTTTCCAGCGTTGTTTTGTCCGTCGGTCATCAGAATCACAATTTTACTTTTCGATTGCAGGTCGCGCAGACGATTGAGCGCGGAAGTCAACGCGGAGCCGATGGCGGTCTTATCTTCGATCATACCGAGGTGAAGCCGCTCCAAATTCTGGCGGAGAAAATCGTGATCGAGCGTCAACGGCGATGCGATGTAAGCGCGACCGGCAAAGGCCACGAGACCAATTCGATCCGTGGGTCGGTTGTCGATAAATTTTTGCAAAACGTCTTTGGCTATCGCGAGGCGGTTTACGCGTTGGCGATTCAATTCAAAATCTTCGGCAGCCATGCTACCGGAAAGATCGACCGCGACGACAATATCAATTCCACTGGCGCGACTGCTGGATTCGCCTTTGATGAACCGAGGTTGCCCGAGTGCGACGATGAAAAACGCGAGTGAAAACCAGCGGAGCAAAAGTAAAATACTTCCAGCGCGCGAACGAGTCAGGCCGGAAAGCGGTTTTACCAATTGCACTGATGAATAAAGGAACGCCGAGTTTTGTCCGCGCTTTCCCTGGAGCCAAGCCAGAACCGGAAGTAGCAGAAGCAGCAATAGTAAATAGGGATGGGCGAAAGTCATTTCGATTGCGGAACGGGGAACGTAGAACTTGGAATCCGTTCCGTAAATTTTGGTTCAGTTTCGTCGATCAAACGATTGGCCGCGACGTGGAGTTCGCGCAACTCGGATTCGGTTGGCTCATAACGCGCAAATTTTACGAGATCGCAACGCGAAAGAAATTCGCCGAGCGTTTGTTTTTGATCGGGTGTCAACAATTCGGTGTGTTGCAATTCGTAAAGAAATTCTTCAGTGGTTCGCTCCGGCGCGCGAAAGTTGAATCGTTCTTCGAGATAAACGCGAATGGTGTCGGAAACCAAAACGGTGAATGGCGCCGGCTCGGAAATAATTCGCAACGCTTCTTCCAGTTTTTTGCGAGCGCGTTCGTGCGGGGGGATGATGCGAGCGACTTTTGAATGATTCTGTTTTTTTTGCCAATGTCGCCACAGAAAATAAATCAGCGCACCCAAAAGCAAAACGCCCAGCGTCCACCAAAGCCAGAGCCACGGGTTTGGAATATCCAGAGGCGCTTTGATATCACGAAGCGTCAATTCCGCCACTGCGTTGGTAGCAGATGAAGGAGCCGGAATGACGAGCGCCGAATTTGTATTCATCTATCGAGTGATTTTGACCGAAAACTTCATCGTGCGTTCACTCGAAAAATCGCAGGAGATGACGTGAGGAGTCTCTGAGTGAAAACGTAAAGTGAGACTCCCCACGTCGCCTACTACGAGAATAGGGTTCACGCAATTTCTGGCACGGATGTGGTGACTGGTTTTGGCGCGGATTCGGGAGCAGATTGAAACCAGGTTCTCCAGCCTTCGGTAATTTCCAAACAAGCCCAACTGAACATCGCTTTGAGAATTGGAATCGCGCTGCTTTTTTCAAAGGTAAAACCGCCGAACATAAATCGGCGTTGATCATTTTTTTTGCCCAGCATGTTCCTGGCGCGACGCGAGCGCGCCATCTGCGCAAAGCGCCGATTGTAAGTTCGCATGAAATAATAAAACGGCACCGAAGGAGTTGTCATAAAAAGCGGTTCACGAAGCGCTTGCTCGCCGCGTTTGAAGGGTTGCGAGGCCACGCCAAAATAATAAAAACCGAGGTCCATCAAGAACGAGGCTTTGACCAAATCGAATTCACCGAAGTATTCATATTTGTCGCGGTAGATCGCATCGAACCAGCGCGCGTAACTGCGGCTGAAATCGTGATTGTGTTTCTCGATTTTTTCCTGAATCAGCTCGCCGCGTTGTTGCGCTGCAATCAATTCCCTGGTTCGAGTTGCGGTGAATGAAATCCAATCCATGCCGGGACTGTAAAATGGATCGATAAATCCCGCCGCATCGCCGACCAATGAAAATCCATCTCCGGCAAAGGTTGTGCTGAAATACGGAAGATTTTTTCGCCAATGCACATCACCTTCAGTCCATTGCGCATCCGCCATGAGTTCGCGCGCCACAGGATGTTTGACGAGAAAAGTTTTCAGCCGATCACCGATGGCTCCGTCCTGCGGAAAATCAACCAACCGTTGATCGAATGTGACACCGATGCTGACGTCGCCGCCTTTGAGCGGAATCCACCACGCCCACCAGCCATCACCCATCAGATGATTCGTGGCCGTTCCGCGAACGCCGTAACATTTCATCGCCCACTCTGGAAATTTTTTGGCGAGTTTTTGGCCGTCGAAGTCTCCTACGTTTTTCCAACGCGACCAAACGGCGTTGGTGGGATGCGCCGTGTTGGATTTCCACCAGCCATTTTGTCGGGCGAGCAGTGCGGCAAAACCAGAAGCATCCACGACCCAGCGCGCCGAAACTTCGCGCGTTTCGTTTTGAAATTTTATTTTGAGTCTTTGTTGCGCGCCGGAATTTAATTCAACTTTTTCAATCGTGGCGGGCCGCCAGAGTTCGGCTCCTAATGCCACAGCGCGGCGCAAGACTTCTTCGTCCAGCGTTGCGCGATCCACAAGATAGGCTGGAACGCGCGACAGATATTTTCCGCCGATTTCGCTGCATTGATCGAGGGATTGCGTTCGCTCATTGGCAAACCAGAAACGCAATCCGTTTTTGTTGATTTGCGTTTCGTTGAGATATTGCGTCAGGCCCAGCGAGTGGGTTAGAAAATATGTGCTGACCTCAACGGTAGCTTCGCCAACGCGGCGTGAAAACTCGGTCGATTTTTCGACGATGAGAATGCGCAGCGTGGGAATTTCCTGTAACAGTAATGACGCCGTGGCCGCGCCGGAAAGTGCTCCACCAATAACGATGACATCGAATGTATTTTCGCTTTTTGCAGGGGCGTTCATCATGAAGAAAAAGCGGCGGGCTTGCCGCCGCTTTCTTGAGAACCAAAATTAATCGACCTTGTTAATGCTGAGATCGTTTTTGACAATTTCGCCCGTCTCGGCAGAAACAAAGACCTCGCCGATGTCCACGGTTTCACTCGGTTTGCGCAGCTTTGCGGCCCAGAAGCGAACTTTCCAAACCGGTTCCGCAGTCCAACGCTCCAGCTTCAGTTGAGTCGCGGTTAAAGTGAGATTATTGAGAAGCGGCTCTTTTTTGGCGATCTCAATCGCGCGGTTGGAATCGGTTTTCAATTTTGCTTTGGGCAATTCCGTGTTGCCCGTGGCGAATTCCAGCACGCGCGCCGGACGTTTGACGGAAAGTTTTTTGCCCGCGCCGAATTTCACCTCTGTCGCTTTTGCGGTGGCGTCTGGGTCAAAATAGACGACATACCAGATATTCGGGATGAGACTGCCCACCGATTTTTCAGAGCGAATTTGCACGACCCGATCTTTCGCGTCCTCACCGACGTGGCGATTGCCTTCTTTGATGAGTTCAAAGGCGGTGGCTTCTGCACCGAATGCGAGGGAGGGGTTTCCGAGGATAAGGGCAGCGCCGCAAAGGGCGACCAAGCTGAAAATATTTTTCTTCATGACCAAAGCATTACCATTTCGTCAAATCTTTGCAATGGGCATCCTCATTTTAGACCGACAACCAATGACGGTTGGGGGCGGGGAAAAAAATCGAAAGAATGGTCGGGACGGGGGGATTCGAACCCCCGACCTCTTGTACCCGAACCTAGTTTTCGACCATTCTCGTCATTGCTCGTGGATACCTCTAGCGGGTTGTTCATGCCTCCACAGATACGCTTATTGTCCAGTGTTTGAAAGCTATTTCTGGTATCTATCGGCATTGGCAGGAAGGAAATACTGTGCGATCCTGTGCGGATGTGCGGAAACTGTGCGGTATCTGAGATCTGGCCATAATCTGTGCGGGCAACCATGGTCAGTTGGCCGCCTTTCGGTAAAACTTTTCCCCCGACCCAACCCATCCCAAGAGGGGTTGCCCGGTTCCATCAGTTCTTCGTTCTGATTCTCTTTATAGCCGGCTACTTTTGCTGGTGTTACTCGCATGGTGATCCTGCCGACTTGTTTTAAGGGCGGGTATTCGTTGCCCTTTGTTCAGGGGGCAATATCCCGCCTGCTGCTTTCACGGCTGTTATTCTGCGAGCGACCAGGCTGCCCTTTCTCCTCCATTGCTATTCGCCGCGGCCCGGCGAGAGCTTTCTTTTAAGGGGGGCCAGTTTTCCCCGGCTGGCCGTGCCCAGTTGTCGTGCTTTAAGTGGCTTCACTTTTGCTCGGCTGACCACGCGCGCCGAGCCGTTCCGTGGTGGTCGAAGGTTGCCGCAGTGCCGCCTTTGTTTTCAGCTCGTC
>JBDSLX010000042.1:0-8163 GCA_039916145.1 Verrucomicrobiota bacterium
TTGTTTTTGGACATTTTACCGAACCAATTTTTCAGATTGGTGTGGGCCGCGGGCAATTTGTAATGGCCGGAGTAGAGAAAGTTGGAAAGCATTCCGAACAAATCGAAATCGACGAAGCGCGGCTGGGCGTCGAGGAGAAACGGGCGGTGCAAAAGCATTTGCTCGAATGGAATCAATTTTTCGGAGAGCTGATTGAGCAATGTTTTTTGTTCAACGCGCCATTGATCCAGGCAATCGCGTCCGAACTTCCGTTCCTTGTGCCGGAGAAATCTCAATTGATCTGATTTCGGAACTATTTCTTTCCAATAAATATCATCGAGCTTGAAGCACGGGCCTTCGATTTCGTTTTCGATGTATTGCCAGAGGATTGCTTGAATCCCGCGCCATTCCTGCGGAAAAATTCCGAGCTGAAATTTTTCGTTGAGATACTTCGCGATGACTTGCGAATTTTCGTCGGTTTCAAAAATGACATTTTTGCCGTCGCGAATTACGGGCACTTGATAATAACGCTCTTTGGTCATGCGCCAGATGAGCGAACGTTCGCCATTGGGAATATTTGTGATTTTGAAAGGAATACCGCCGTATTCCAAAATCCGGCGTTGGACGATGCAAAATGGACTCCAGGGAAATTGAATCAGCTCAATCATTTTTTAACATCTTCAAGAGTAATGCGGCTGCATGGTTCTGTTCAATCCTCAATCACAAAAAGTCCATTATATTTTGGCAGAATTTTTCAAAGCCACAGTGAAAAGGTTTCGCCTGGCAAATGGAATCACCATTGTCCCTGACCCTGGAGGCGATGGTTATCTCCGCGCGGAGGTGCGTTGCTGTAACCAGGTCACATCTTGAACGCTGTCACCGGCTGGGACGTTGAGCGGCAAAGTGCCCGTGTAAGTAACCGGCGCTTTGATGGTTGACCCGATCCATTTATGAATTTCGGAATGGCCGTCAGCAAACGCGATTCCACACGCGCCATTATGAAAGCTCGCGGGAAAATCGACGATGTTCGCCGCACCGTTGGTTAAACCGCACTCCACAGCCAACCCCGCGTCATTAATGCTATCGGGATGTTCATCCATGATGACCCAAAGGAGCGATGGATTGGGTTTGATGATCTGGGAGAGTCGCCCGTAAGTCTGCCACGTATTCTGGTTCCAATCCGCATTGCCAGGCAACCACGGGCCCGAAACGGGTGTGCCGTCATTTCTGGTGCCAACGGCCTGGCTCATGGAAACACTTCGCACCCGCCGACCGAGGCCCGGAACTAAACTTTGGTCTGCCGGACATTTATAAATTGCGGCATTTTTATTATAGGGCGCAAGTTTTGCAAATTGCGGCTCAATCAAATATTTCATGTTGATGTTGTCGGGATTGCTGGGTTGAAAGTTCATCCAACCAGAGACCCATCCTCCCACGACTCCGGGCGGAAGCGGCTCATTGTGTGGCAAAAAATCCCGGTGATCGTCCGCGTAGAACCGCCAGGCCAAGGTCAACTGACGCGTATTGCTCAGACAGGAAACCCCCTGCGCTTTTGCCTTGGCCTTGCTGAGCGCGGGCAACAGAAGACCAGCGAGAATTGCAATAATGGCAATTACGACAAGAAGCTCAATCAGCGTGAACGCAGAATATCCTCGGAAGATCCAGCGCTGAGGTTTCATGTGTGACATTTTGAAAGGAACAGCGGCTGAAGTCAAACTTCGGAGGCGACTTTCCCAAGGCTTTGGAAGCATTTGCGCACCCTCCGCCAGGCCGAAACTTATTTCTGTTTCTGCGGCTCGACGATTAATTCCGGCAAATGAGTTTGCAGCCGGTTCAGCCGTTCTAAAATTTTTTCTAAATCAGCTAGAAAGTGTTTGGGTTGATATTTTTCTTCCTGGCTTTGCAGTTTTTGGGTCGCGATCTCCATCGCTTTTTTTTCGCGGCCAAATTCAACTTTCAAATGTTTGGCCGCACGATCGATTTTACGCGACTGTGCAAATTGCTGAAGCTCCGGGCAGCGTCCGCCGAGTGATTCAGCCATGTCCTCTCGCGCTTGTGTGATGATGCGCGGATTGAACGTATAAAATCCGATGAATTGTTTTTCACCAAATTTTTTGGCGTCGTTCGCCTGTTCGCAAAGAAACATCACTTGGATTTCGTCACTTTGATACAGCACCATCCAAAACTGTTTCACGAGTTTTTTCGCGTCATTGCAAAATTTCAGAAACCCGTTGCGCCTCGGAAATTTTCCGGCAGCGATGATCTCAACCTCCTGGAGGGTCGCCGCTAATTGCCAATATCGTTCGCGATGCGGCTCGAATTGTTCCCAGCTTTGCATTGTGGCCAGCAGACTTCCGCTGGCTTCTTCCAACGCGAAGTCTTCGATGGCGTGACTGAAAGCGAGCAACGCTTCGGAATCAAAAAGGAAAAAAGTGTTTTCCTCGATCTGTTCCAGAGAAATCTGGCCCGGGAGATTTTCCGCTCCATTCGTTTCAAAAACGCCGGTTTCCCCAGGCAAATATTCCCGAACACGATCAAGAAATTCCCGTTTTGAAAGTCCTTTGTTCCGCATGTTTCAATCTAAATCGCCCTGGCGGGCGGTGACAAGTGGAATTCCCTTTTCCTGCACCTCGCATCTTTTGAAATCAGAAACGATGAAAGATTTTTTCTTCATTGGTCTTGCCTGAGATTCCCTGAGTAAAAAAACAGGCTTGGATCGGTTGCCAGTTGAACCACCGCTCGTTATTTTGATTCAGAGAAAAAATCGGAACTTCAAAGGGAATTATGAAAAAACTATATCTGCAATTATCCGCTCTCATTTTGACCGCCGCTTTGCTCGCGGGTTGTAGTACGGTGCCTGTGACCGGGCGGAAGCAATTAAATTTGGTTTCGCAAGACCAGGAAATGCAGCTCGGCTTGACCAGCTTCAATGAAATGAAAAAAGAGGTGCCGATCAGTCGAGACGCGGCGGCCAACGCTCTCTTGCAAAAAGTTGGAAAAAAAATTGCGGATGTCGCGGGTTCCGACATGCCCAATGCCCAATGGGAATTCGTGGTTTTTGAAAACAAGGAAGCCAACGCCTTCTGTCTGCCGGGCGGAAAAGTCGGGATTTACACCGGCATTTTGCCCATCACAAAAGATGAAGCGGGTTTGGCGACGGTTATCGGGCATGAAGTCGCCCATGCGGTGGCTCGTCACGGCGGCGAAAGGATGACTCAAGCCACGGCCGTGCAAGGTGTCGGGCAAGTGGCAGGGGCGTTCACGGCAAATGCGCAGCCACTCACGCAACAAGGAGTCGCTCTGGCTTATGGCGCAGTGACACAGCTTGGTTATGTTTTGCCTCACAGTCGCAAACAGGAATCGGAGGCCGACCACATCGGACTGATTTATATGGCGCGCGCCGGTTACGACCCAAATGCAGCCATCGGTTTCTGGGAACGGTTTGCCGAAAAATCCGGCAATAAGGGTGGCTTGGCCTTTTTAAGAACTCATCCGGTGGACTCCAAGCGAATTGAGGATCTACAAACCTGGATGCCGGAAGCAGAACGCGAACGCACTGGCCAAGGAACCGGTGCGCGGGGATCGGATATTATCGGCAAATAAAGGTCTGCTATTCCAGGCTGGATCATCTTCTTCAGAAAAATTCCTGTGCATTTGGTGTCGTTCGCGGCTAAACAAAAGCCGCTATGAGCCTACTTGCTAATCAAATTGCGGTCGTCACCGGAGCAGGTCGCGGCATCGGTCGCGCCATCGCTTTGAAGTTCGCCGAGGCAGGCGCGGATGTGGTTTGCGTCTCTCGCACGGCGGAGAATTCGGAAAAAGTCGCCCAAGAAATTCGATCACTTGGTCGAAAATCATGGGCGCATGCGGTCGACGTTGCGAATTCCGCCGTCGTCGCTGAAATTGCAGAAAAAATTCTCACCGAAGCCGGTCGCGTCGATATTTTGGTCAATAACGCTGGCGTCACTCGCGATAGTTTGCTCATGCGCATGGCTGATGAAGATTGGGATTCCGTTCTCAACACGAATTTGAAAGGCGCATTTTCTTTCACCAAAGCTTTCGCGCGAAGTTTTATCAAGCAACGCTCTGGACGGATTATTAATGTTGCATCGGTTATCGGACTGATCGGCAACGCAGGCCAGTGCAATTATTCCGCGAGCAAAGCCGGTTTGATCGGGTTCACGAAATCCATCGCGCGCGAATTGGCGTCGCGCGGAATTACCGTCAACGCGCTTGCACCGGGGTTTATTGAAACGGACATGACTGCGGTATTAAACCCGGAGATGCGAACCGAGTTGTTGAAAAAAATTCCGCTCAATTCTTTTGGCCAGGCAGAAGACATCGCCAACGCGGCCTTGTTTTTGGCCAGTCCCGGCGCGCGCTACATCACGGGACAAGTGCTGACAGTCGATGGCGGGATGGTCATGTAATCGCATTTCGTAATCGTACTCATACTCATAATCCTATTCTCTCTGGAACAAAAAGATTTACAGTAAGATTACGATTAAGACGGAGGGAGATAGAATCGTTTTTGAAATTCAACTGGACGCCGCCACAATCGCCCTATAGACATACAACGTTGAAAAAAATTTCGGTAAACACCGAACGGAATTTAAAAAAAAGTTTGTCGCATTTCAGGACTTGACGCCCCCGAAAACGTGGGGCATAGACACAATCAAATTAAACGGAGAAAAAACCATGGCTGATAAATCAATTGAACAAAGAGTCAAAGACATCATCGTCGAACAATTAGGCGTCAACGCCGATCAAGTCACGCCCGACGCAAAATTCATCGAAGATTTGGGCGCTGACTCCCTCGACACCGTCGAATTGGTCATGGCGCTCGAAGAAGAATTCGGCAACGAAATCCCCGACGAACAGGCCGAAAAACTGCAAAGCGTCGGTGACGTCATCAAATACGTCGAAGACACTTCCAAGAAATAATTTTACAAAACATTTCGGGGCAGTTTGGCATCCGCCCGACTGCCCCTTTTTAATTTATGGCAACCAACTGGACAGAAAAACGAGTCGTCGTGACCGGCTTGGGCGCGGTTTCTCCCTTGGGAAACAATCTTGAAACTTCCTGGGAAAATCTTCTGGCCGGAAAATGTGGGATCGACAAAATCACGCACTTCGATGCGTCCTCCTTCGATTGCCAGATCGCTGCTGAAGTAAAAAATTTCGATCCCACCGCCGCGTTTCCTTCTTCAAAAGAAGTCCGTCGCACCGATCGCTACGCCCAATTTGGAATTTACGCCGCGCACCAGGCGTTGCTGGATTCGGGACTTAATTTGGAAAAATGCGACCGCGACGAGATTGGCGTGTTCATCGGTTCAGGCATCGGCGGACTTTATACGACTGAGGAACAACACAAAATCATGCTCGCCAAAGGACCGGGACGACTTTCGCCGTTTATGATTCCGATGCTCATCCTCAACATGGCTTCTGGACTTTTCTCCATGTACTATAAATTGCGCGGGCCGAATGTCGCGACTTGTTCGGCTTGCGCGACCTCCACGCACGCCATCGGCGAAGCCTGGCGCACTTTGAAAATGGGCGACGCTAAAGTCATGTTCGCTGGCGGCGCCGAAGCGACGATTGTTCCCCTCGGCATCGGTGGATTTTGCGCCATGCGCGCCATGAGCACCCGCAACGATGCGCCGCAGAAATCTTCCCGGCCGTTTGACGTGGGCCGCGACGGTTTCGTGATGGGCGAAGGCTCCGGCGTTCTCGTTTTGGAAGAACTCGAACACGCCAAAGCGCGCGGCGCGAAAATTTATTGCGAACTCGCTGGCTACGGAAATACCGCCGATGCCAATCACATGACCGCTCCCGCGCCTGAAGGCGAAGGCGCGGCACGCTGCATGAAAATGGCGTTGCGAAATGCGGGGTTGAATCCAACAGAGATTTCCTACGTCAACGCCCACGGCACTTCTACACCGCAAGGCGACCTCTGCGAGACGCAGGCGATCAAATCCGTTTTCGGCGAACACGCGAAAAAACTCGCCGTCAGTTCCACCAAAGGTGCGACCGGCCACATGCTCGGCGCAGCAGGCGCATTTGAAATGGCCGTCTGCGTGAAAGCTGTTCAGAACAACATCGTCCCTCCGACAATCAATCTGGAAAATCCCGATCCGCTCTGTGATTTGGATTACGTCCCGCACACCGCACGCGAAATGAAAGTCAACGCCATCGTGAACAACTCCTTTGGTTTTGGCGGACATAACGCGACTTTGATCGCGAAGAAATTTGTCGGATAAAAAAATTGCGCGATCATCGCCCAAAGCGAACCGACGAAATTTCATTTCCACCAGGTGCTCTTGTAAATTTGATAACGTTCCTCTCCGAGCACCGTGCGGATTTTTTCGAAAACATGGTCATTGCCGGGATCCGGTTGGCCGGTGCCCAATAACTGCGCCAGATTTTCATCCTGCGCTCGCCACTCACGAAAGATCAGGCGAAATTCCTCCTCCGTCGGTTGAAACCTAGCCATTGCCCGGCGCAAATTATCCGCAGTCCACGACGCAGTTAATTCCACCTGCTCATATTCTTCCGCCGTGAGAAAGGCGCGCAGTTCCGTGCGCTTTCTATCGTAAGCCTCGAGAACGCGCAGTCGTTCCTCAGCGTTTTCCGGCACGCCATGTCCCCACGAAAGACTTTTGATTTGCGCGTCAATGTCCGCATAACGCACAAGCAACGCCTGGGTTTGATCCAGCTTTTCCTCCGGCAAAAAAATGAGCTGTTGCCTCAGGGCCGCCTGTTGCCATTCGGCGGTTGTCTGCAACGGTATTCCATCCACGTCCAATAAATCGCGCAAGACGTCACTCATTTCTTCGTCCACCGCGCGACGCTGGGTTTCCAGTTTTGAGCGCACACTCGCCTCTTCAGCGTCGGATTTCCAGAACTTGAAATCGCCATAGCGTTCCGCCATCACCTCAGCTCGTTTGGAGGCGAATGCCTGGCGAACATCCGCTGCCACGATGTCCTGCACCGTCTGGTCCGGACATCCAACGTCACGCAGATTCTTTACGTACATTCGATAATCCTCGGACTCCACTTGCCGCCAATCGAACTTCGGTTTGTTGGTGCTCGATTGCGAGGAATTGCGTTGATCCCACTCTCCCTCATGATTGTTTTGATTTTTTCTATTGGAGCCAGCCTCGTTGTCAAAGTCTTGACCTGTGCGTGGCGACGAAGAACTTGATCGGGCGGAGAATTTACTGTCAGGAAGTTGCGCCACGGTCGTTGCCTTCACTCCTTTTTGCTGATGCAGCAAAATCGCCTGCCACGCCACTGTTGCGAGCAAAATAACATTCAAAAACGCCAGCACGAAAATGACTGCCCCACGCTTCATGATCAATCTCTACGCGGTCAGCAGAATTTCTGCAAGCATCGCCCCGGTTTTGAAGATGAGGTAAATATTGCGTTGACGTTCGCCGTTGTTAATTTCGTCGCCGTGAACTTCCTGGCCCTTCTCGAATCAAAACGCGATGGCAACGCGCTCAACGAAAAACAAATTCGCGACTTCATCGAGGCGACTGCGGCTGGTCACATTCCCGATTACCAAATGGCCGCGATGCTCATGGCCATTTATTTTCGCGGACTAAATACAGAAGAAACTCGCGCACTCACCTTTGCCATGCGCAATTCGGGCGATGTTTTAAAATTTCCAAAAGATTCGCGTCCGCTCGTCGATAAACATTCCACCGGCGGCGTGGGCGACAAAGTTTCTTTGCCGCTGGCTCCCCTGCTCGCTTGCCTTGGTTTTCGCGTGCCGATGATTTCCGGACGCGGACTCGGCATCACCGGCGGCACGCTCGACAAACTCGAATCTATTCCCGGTTTTCGCACCGCGCTTTCGCTCGAAGAAATCGTCGCGCAAGTTCAATCCGTCGGTTGCGTCATTTGCGGACAAACGGAAAAAATGGTTCCTGCCGATAAAAAACTTTATGCCTTGCGCGACGTGACCGGAACCGTTCCATCAATTCCGCTCATCACCGCTTCAATTCTTTCCAAAAAACTTGCGGAAAATTTGGATGCGCTCGTGCTCGACGTGAAATTTGGTTCTGCTGCGTTCATGCAAAAGCCAGAAGCTGCCCGCGAGTTGGCGCAAGCGATGGTTTCGCTCGGCAACGAGTGCGGCGTGAACACACGAGCCGTTTTGACCGACATGAACACTCCCGT
>JBDSLX010000043.1:0-13181 GCA_039916145.1 Verrucomicrobiota bacterium
GCGCCGGGCGTTTTGATTTGTTCGGGCGCCATGTAATTCGGCGTGCCGAGAGTTTTGCCAGCATCGGTGAGCGCAGACGTTTGGAGTTCCGCGTTTACGCGGTCCGGACCGCCTGAAGGCGGAACTCCAAACGAAGTTGCTTCGCTGATGAGTTTGGCGATGCCGAAGTCGGCGATTTTCACGCGGCCTTTCGTATCGAGCAGAATATTTTCCGGTTTGATGTCGCGATGGAGGATGCCTTCGTTGTGCGCGAACTGGAGCGCTTCACAAATTTTCGGCACGATGGCGAGCGCTTGTTCGGCGGTGAAACGTCCGGCACGCATCGCTTGCCGCAGATTCACGCCATCGACAAATTCCATCAGCAGATAGAAAAATTGAGGGTCTTCAGGCCGCAGGCCCGACGCTACACCGAAGTCGTGAACCGTGACGATGTTCGGATGATTCAAGCGCGCGAGCAATCGGCCTTCGCGCGAGAATCGTTCCGCAAACGCCGGGTCCGCCGCGAGCGATTGCGGAAGAATTTTCAGCGCGACGAAGCGGTCGAGCTTTGGTTGGCGCGCTTTGAAAACGAAACCCATTCCGCCTTGCCCAATGAGTTCCAGAATTTCCAGATGCGGAAATGCTGCGGCCAATTCATCGCGCGTCGGTGGAATGGATTTGGAATTCGCGTCTTGTCCGGCGTCGGTGGGAGTCGAGATTTCCAACAAAAGACATTTCGGACAAAGCCCCTGCGGCGCTTCGGTTGGAATGGACGCGCCACATTTCGGACAAAGTTTTGGTTCAGATGCAATACTCATACTGCTTCCTGAGGCAATTACGGCAAAACGTTACACGGAAATTTCGTCACAAGAAGGAAAAGTGGTTGAACCCGGATTTGGCATTAGAGTTGTAGCGCAGATTTCCAATCTGGTGTATCGCGGGTTTCCAACCTGCCGACGTGGGATGGGTCGGCGCGCTTGGCATGGTGACGGCCTGCCGATTAGAAATCGGTGATACAGCAGGTTGGAAACCTGCGCTACGAGTCTTCGCCCCACCGCGAATGGAAATATTCGCGCTAATGCAAATCCGATTGAACGAAAATCTGAATTCCCTGTTGATGTGGAGATTCGGTGCATGTTGTTTGCCGCACTTATTGAAACCGCAAACACGACCGGCCGAAACTCCGTTTTTAGACTGAAGGGCAGGGGTTGAAGAAGAAACACCATGGAAGCCAAGGGAGAAGCTGGCACTGCCCCTGGACGGGATTTATTCCTACTCCGGCTCTTCCACTGCATAGAGATGACTCATCGTTGCCACGTAGAGAACGCCGTTGGCAATCGTGGCTGTCGCGTTAATGGGAGTGCCGATTTCCACTTTGCCCAAAATTTTCTTTTCTTTGTTCGCGGCGAAAATCCAGAAGTCTCCGTTTCGGGTGCCGAGATAAACTTTGCCGTCGGCAACCAGTGGCGAAGCCCAAACTTCACCGTGAATTTCGTGTGTCCAAAAGGGTTCGCCCGTCTTCGCGTCAACGCAGTGAACCTTGCGTCCGCAATCGGCGATGAACACGCAATCGTTGTACACCGCGGGTGTGGACAAGACGTGTTTCTCCAGTGAATACGACCAAACCAATCCCTGCGTTGTAATGTCGCCGGTTTTGGTCGCGTCAATACATTTTAGCCACGCTTCGTTTTTCCCCCAAAAAATATCGCCACCGCCAGCGACATATAAACGCTCGCGGTGGAACACGGGCATTCCATAAATGTTACTCGGACTTTCGCGCCGGTTGGTGCTGTATTGATGAACATTTGTTTTGGGCGCGGATGGATCGAAATCGAATTGCCAGACCTTTTTCAGCTTCGCCACATCAGAACTTTGGAAATTTGTTGCGAGCGGCTCAAACGCATACACCACTCCATTTCCGCCGCAGAAAAATATTAGATTGCGCCCGGCAACTTTTCCCATCGCAGGCGACGACCATGTCGCGTGAAAAATATTCGGCGCGATGTTTTCGTTATCGCGCGCGACGAACTTGCCCGTTTTTTTGTTGAGCACGACCAGGCTCGGCGCACTCGGAGTGCGAATCACTTTGTGCGTGTTGTCCACGCCGGTGCCGGTATTCAGGTAAAGAAAATCGCCATCAATGAGAATCGAACTGTGCGCCGCGTCGTGCGACCAAATGCCCGCACCGCTCGTTAAATCGAAAAGCCAACGAATATCCGCGTCAGTCGGGCCGGGTTGCATTTTTTTAGGAGCCGACGTGAGAAGGCTTTCGTGGGCAGAGGAATTAGTGAGCCGAGTTACTTCCTCTCCAACAATTTTGGGAACCATGTGAATGGCTTCGCCGCGAAACGGGCCGTCATTTCCATTCGCCATCCCACGCGCGTCAAGGCACATCACTTCGCCTCGATTATTTACGAGATAAACGCGATTTCCCTCTACCGTCACCGGCGATGACATTCCTGTTTTGGGCCAATCACAAAACGGATCGTCCTCGCGTTTTGGCACGACGAGTTGCCATAAAAGTTTTCCAGTCTTCTCTGCAAAACACAGCATCACGCCACGGTCGCCTTTGTATTTTGGATTACGCGGTTCCTCGTTGTTCGTGCCGATGTAAACACGTCCACCAGCGACAATCGGCGTGGAAAAAGTCTGCGTTCCAAGTTTTGCCGACCACTTGATATTTTTTCCAGTCTTCGGATCGAACGAATCGGGCAGTTGTCGTTCAGACGAAATCATGTTGCGCGACCAGGCTTGTCCCCATTGCGGTTGGTCGGCGGCAATCGCGCGGATTCCAAAGAAGAGGAAAACGAGGACCAACAAAGAATGCGCCAACTTCATTAATTGTTTCTCTTCGCGTTTGTTCGCGGACAAATCCAAATTGCGACTACACCGAATCGTACGACCACGGCTTGCGCATTTTGCGTTCGAGGAATTTGTTCGCCTCCTTGTCGCCGACAAATTTTTCCTCCTTGGGATCCCATTTCAACTTGCGACCAAGCCGGAGAGCAATCGCGCCGAGATGACAGACCGATGCAGAACGGTGGCCGATTTCCGCCTCGCAAATCGGTTGTTTGCGCGAGCGAATACAGTCGAAGAAATTGCCCATGTGATCGTCGCTGACGTAAAGACGTTCGGCATTCGAGGGCAAAGGTTCGGTCAAAATTTCCGGACGGCTCGCTTCGATTTTGCCGCGAGTAATCCAAATCCAGCCGTCGGCTCCTTCAAACCTCGTGCCGTGCAGTTTTCCATTCGGATTCACCACACCGCCGGTAAGGGTGTTGTCACGTGTGCTTTCGCAAGTGTGCGTCAGTCCATTCGCGTAGGTGTAATCAATTTTGTAATCCGCAATTGCCGAGTAGCCACCGGCAATGGGTTCCGACAACGCTTGTGCTTCGACACTCGCCGGGCCGCTGCGCTCGAAGCCGCTGCCCCAAAGCGCGATGTCGTTGTGATGCGCGCCCCAGTCGGTCAGCGTCCCGCCGGAATATTCGTACCAATAACGGAACCAAAAATGGCAGCGCTCTTTCTTGTAATCGACGTCTTCAGTCGGACCTTGCCAGAAATTCCAATCCAAACCTGGCGGCACGGGTGAAGTTGGAAATGGCCCTTCGCGCATTCCGCCGGGAAGAATTGTCGTGATGTGTTGCAACTTTCCAATGCGACCATTGCGCACCATTTCACAGGCGAGCCGAAAATCTTTTTGACTGCGTTGCTGGCTGCCGGTTTGCAGAACGCGTTTTGTTTTTTGAACGGCGCGGACGAGTTGCTTGCCGTCTTCAATCGTCAGCGTCAGCGGTTTTTCGCAATAAACATCTTTGCCCGAACGCATCGCCGCCAGCGAAACCAGCGTGTGCCAATGATCCACCGTGCCGCAAATGACGGTATGAATGTCATCGCGCTCCATCACCTTGCGAAAATCCTTGTAGCCCGTGGCATCGGGAAACATTTTTTTCGCTTCGGCGATGTGCGACTCATCCACATCACACACCGCAACAATCCGTCCAAAGCGCGACGCATTTTTCGCATCACCCCGTCCCATCCCACCGCATCCGACCAGCGCAATGGCAGGCTGATCATTCGGCGAGAGGACGCGGCTTTGTTTTGGGCGCGCCTCGCATTCTTGAACAAACCATTTTGGTAAAGTGGATGCGGCGGCAATCGCAGCAGACGTTTTAAGAAAACGGCGACGATTGAGATGAAGAATTTCGTGATTCATAATTAGAAAAATTATCAGGCCATCGTGCCCTTGCGTTCAGACCGCGACAATGACTTTTTACACTTCAAAAAAATTTTATCCGGCCACCAAACGTTTGGAATTAGCGCTCTGGAGTGATTTCGGAGCGCCGCGAAACGAAGAGGGAAATTCCATTTCCCAATCAATTTCAGGAAAACGGAATAGATCAGAAATTTTGGCCGCACCGACTTGCGTACTCGTGTCCGCGCGACTCTAATTATTGGTAAACAATTCTATAGAATCGACTCGCTGGAACCGGGTCGGTCGTGTCGGTAATAGAGGCGGTAGAACCGCTCGCTGTCACCGAACCGAGGACACTCCAGTTGACGGCATTCAAGTCGTTCTTGTATTGAACTTGATAGGTAACTCCATCCACTGCACTCCAGTTGAGGATAGCGCTGGTTGTTCCAGCTCCTGAAATATTCGACTCAATAACGGGCTGTGGCACCGGTCTGGGTATGAAAGTTAGAAATACATTTCCGTTAAGATCAACGGAGTTGGTAAAGTAGCCAGCATTGTTGCCGCTTGCGCCATCAACACCAGAAAAGGCTGAGGCACTGAGATTTGCGGCGGTTCCAGAGAGTGAAATAACCTGCCACGTGTGGGTCACCTGCCAGAAGGGGTTGCTTGAATCCGGGAAAGTTGCGGTGCCGATAAAGCTGACGCGCAACCGTGACGTGCCCCCAAGTACCAAATTTCCGCCGGTCAGGCTGATTTGATCGAAAGACGTGCCCGCGCCAGATGTGGTGTTGGCTGCCAGTTCCCAAACATTGGTTCCGCCCGCACTAAGATCTAAACCGTTTCCCAAAGTCAAAGTGCCCACACTGGTACCCGGAGCGATGCTTCCCGTGCCGGAGACAGCACCAGAAACAGTACCATTGCCAGCCAGTGTGCCTCTCGCAGTGAGCGTGACGGCACCGGATCCAGTCCCGCTGCCAGTCGTATTATTGACCACTAAAGCTCCATCACCAATGGATGTGCCGCCCGAATAGGTGTTTGCCTCAGTAAAGATAGTTTGACCGCCCGTGCCGGCAGTCGAAGCGGAACGACGAACCGATCCAGAGCCAGAGATTATCCCGCTGAAAGTTTGAGCGGTGCCAGTCGTGTTGAAGAAATTCAGTTCAATAAAAGAGGAGGCGACATTCGCCAGCCCGATAGGACGGGTAAAGTTGAATCCGCTTCCAGAAAAGCGAGGCTTGAAGGTTCCGGTAGTAGGAGAAGACCTAAAAGTCAGAGTTCCGCTCGTGCCGGCAACGGAATTGTTGGAAAATTCAAAATTAGCTGAAGCGGCAGTGCTCGTGGTGGTGATGACTGAATCGGTGGTTAAATTGACAGGATTTGCAGTTGCCACCGTGCGAGCGGCAGAGCTTTGTAGAGTGCCTCCGGAGAGATTCAATGTACCCGCACCATTGCCCAGCGTGCTGGTAGCATTGACTTGAATGGTGCCATTGCTGATTGTCGTCGAACCTGCATATGTGTTTGCGGCGCCTGTAAGGACCAATACTTTGGAGCTAATTGCCACAGTTCCAGCGGCACCAGCACCAACACCGGAAATCGTTATCGTCGGAGCATTGGTGTAGCCGCTGCCGAAGTTTGAAATTACAATAGTGGCTATCGAGCCATCAACAGCATTTGTGGTTACCGTGGCGGCCGCACCGGAACCACCCGTTCCCGAATTATCGAAGGTTACCGTAGTGCTGGAAGCTAAATAACCCGCTCCGACAGCCGTGACTGTGCCGGACGAAACTGACATGTTATTTTGATCCACCATTATTCCACCGCTGTTGGTGATACTTGCCGAAATCGTGTCTGTCAGATTGTCCAAGGTGATTTCTCTAGTGCTGGCACCCAAGTCAAGTATCCCAGCGAGTGTCAGCGCTGCCGTCCCCGACGAAGATTGGCCCAACGTAACGTTTCCATTAAGAGTCCAAGCATAAGTGAGTGTTCTGGCTGTTCCAGCGCTGGTAGAGAGAGCAACCCCATCTGCCAAAGTTACAAGAGAGCTTGCGGCGCCTAAACCAGTAGTACTGTTTATCCGGACTCTGCCTCCGTTGTGGTTGAATCCTCCGGAAAATGTATTCGCACCTGTTAAATTGAGTGTTCCGCTTCCAGCTTTAGTCAGCCCTCGTCCAGAAACATCCTGGCCAACGCTGCTGCTAAGGGTTGCATTGATTGTATCAACAGTGATTTGTTGTGATCCCCCTTTTATCGTCCATGGGCCAGTCGGAAGCGTCAAATCGCCATTAAGCGTTGAATCCCCTAAAGTAACATTGCCGCTCAGATCCACCGAGTTAGTGCCTGTGGTTCGAGCGATTCCCGCCGTATCAGACCTGATAACTCCACTATTGATTGTCAATTTACCTGTCCCAAACGGCGAACTGCTGCCCACATTAACAATTCCGGAGTTCAGTGTCGTTCCGCCGCTATAATCATTCGTGGTCGCAAGAGTGAGCTGGCTGGTACCGTTTTTTACAAGGCTGGCGAGACCACTTATCTTGCCCGATCCGCTAAACGAGTAATTTAATGCTGAATTATCAATAGTGATGACTTTGTAGGGCGAAACCGCTACAGGAATCGCGATCGTGGTAGTACCGGTCGCAGTATCATCGAAACGCACGACGTCTCCTTGCACCGCAGTTTCCTGATATTCAGCAGCCGTGGCACCATTAACAAGCCGCCATGTTGGATTACCCACGTCATTAACAGTCCAATTGCCCGACGCATCGCCCACCCAAATCAGTGAATCTCCGCCAGTTGTATTGAGGGTCACTTTGCCGTTCGTCGTGTCATTCGTGAGAGTTCCGTTTATGCGGGGCGGAAGCACGCCAAGTGCGAAATTGCCAAGGCCACCCTGTGGCACGACATATTCGAGGAGCGTAGCTGTCCCCGCGTTAGTGAATCCCCTGGCATTGACCGCAACCGTCCCATTCACATTTAGAGTCCCTGTAACGTTCGCCATTTTAGTACTGGGATAACCCAGCGCCGCAAAGTCGAATTCCGTCGTTGAATTACCAAGCGTCAAGTCACTGATATTCAATGAAGTACCAGGACTTGTAACAGTAACGCCTAAGCCAGCGTTGTCCGCAACAGAGAAAACGCCTGCTCCAGTACTTGTTGTCGAAAGAAAGAGCTTTCCTACGTTGATGGTGGTCGATCCCGTGTAAGTGTTCGCTCCCAAAAAGCTTTCAGTAAGTGCGCCGGTTTTTATGATGTTGCCAGGCCCAGTAATTACGCCCGCGTAAGTTGTCCCGCGCAAGCCGCTCGTGTTAATGGAATTTACAGTCAAAGTATGGCCCGCAGTTAAATTAATTGTCCCTCCGGTACCATAGAGGTTTTCCACTGTCTGAGCAGCATTACTCAAAGTCAACGTTCCGCCGTTCACCGCCACATCGCACACCGGATCCGCCAGGAAACCAGTAGGAGCGACAATGATACCGCCTGCACTCAACGTGAGCAAAGATGTAAACGTATTCGTTCCTGTTAGGGTTAGTATCCCGGCGCCTTGCTTGGTCACGCTGCCTCCCGTGCCCGTTGAGCCAGTGGCTCCAGCGTTAGCAGTAACCTGGATGGCACCGCTGAAAGTAGTGTTTGCTGAACCGCCGATTACCAATATCGAACCACTGAGACCAACAAGACCATTTCCTGAAAGCGAACCAATCTGTTGTCCAACAACGTCAGCTCCCGTGACTCTATTCAAATTCAGTATCCCGGGACTGTTGATGGTGACATCCGTTCCGGTAGGCAGACGGTTGGAATCAGTTCTGATTCGAAGCTCGCCATTATTGATGATCGTGGCTCCTGAATAGGTGCAGGCAGTAGCGATTGCAATGACTCCGACACCTGATTTCGTTAGTGGGCCGGTTCCGGAAATAACGGTACTGCCTGAAATGATGTTAAGAACGTTTGCGACCGTGTAGTCTATGGTGCCGCCACCGTTCAATACAATGGTTTGATCCACATCCACAAATGATCCCGCCGCGCCTGTATTGGTGGTGCGAGCAGTCCCGCCGTTAATGGTCATGACAGAGCCGGCTGTTGCCGAAATTCGAATGGAACTGCTTGTACTTAATACCGCACCCGAATTGATAGCGAGAGACCCCGCACCTAGGGTAATTGTGCCGCTAATCGTGACAGTTCCCTCTTCGACAACAATTGAAGCAGCGGTCGCGTTGCCAGACACGGTGAAAGCACCCGTCGCGTCTGTGCCTGCGGAAAAGACCGCACTGTCCCCGGACGCAAATGAGCCAGTGGCAGCGTTGCCAGCAGAATTGGTGCTCCAAAAGGCGCTTGTCCAAGCGCCAGCGGGTGTCGCCCCACCGGCTCCGGCAGTGGCACCGTTGATATCCCAATAATTTGTGGCCGCGTGAACTAATGTGTTGGAAAGGACAAGCAACAAACCAAAACAAAATGTTTTTTTCATAAAATCAACTTGATGAAGTTAAACGGAAAATAAAGTCACAGTGGGTGGTGCTGCGCTGGGCAAACGCATTGTTTTTTGTAAGCGGATAAAGCTGCACTTCGCATTTTTTGGAATGTTGGATGTTGACTTTTTTGGGTGGCGAAAGTCAACGTAATTTTGTGCGACTTTATCAGATGATATTGGCACTGCTGAAATCTCTTGGGTGGCAGAGTTTTTCCAACCTTTTGCCTGAAAGAACGGATCGCTGCGGGTGGCTAATTTGTGTTGGCATCTCAAAACATATTTTTTGCTGAGGCTTTCCACACTTGGATTTACGCTGGTAATCTTTTGATGGGGTGTGCAAAGGTCTTTGGAAATGAGAACATTCGCCTTCATTTCCGGGCTATTGGTCTTCGCTGGCTTGGTAAGCTGTGTACCGTTAGAAAAAGAACGCGCTATTCACACGACTCATGGGGTTCAGCCCGGCATATTTTTCGTGGCGACAAATGGAAATGACCAATGGGCGGGTGAGACCCCGTCACCAAACCCTTTTCAACAAAAGGGTCCTTTTCAATCGCTCGCTCGCGCTCTTCAGGCCGCCGCCGAATTGAAAGTAGCGCAGGGCGGTCAATGGCACCAACCCGTTTCCATTTTTATCCGCAGCGGAACCCATTGGCTGGCCGAACCGGTTGTCATCACCCCTAAATTATCGGGGACAGAGCAAGCGCGATTAACTATCGCAGCTTATTCGGGCGAGCGACCTTTACTCAGCGCAGGCCGACTCATCTCTAATTGGAAGGCATTGACGGTGGACGGCAAACAACTTTGGGCTGCGCCAGTTCCCGCAGCGCGCGATGCCGGATGGTTTTTCCATCAACTTTGGGTAAAGGGTGAACGACGGCAGCGCGCGCGTCATCCGAACAAAGGCTATTTCACCATCGCAAGTTTGCCCGATGCGACTGCGGATTGGGAACGTGGCCACAGCCGTCTTCAATTCAACTCAGGCGATTTGAAATCGTGGAAGTCAGCGAATCAAGGCGAAGCGGTCGCGATGACGCGCTGGGTAGAATCTCGCTTGCCCATCACCATCATCGACGACGAGCAAAATATCCTCGCGTCAAACAAACGCAGCGTCTTTCAACTCCAACCGGGTGATCCATTTTACGTTGAAGGAATTTTTGAAGTGTTGGATCAGCCGGGCGAATGGTTTCTGGATCGAACCGGCACGCTTTTCTACATGCCTTTGCCCGGCGAAACCCTAAATAATTTTGTCGCAGTCGCTCCCAAACTTTCGGAATGTCTGCGAATCGAAGGACATCCCGAGTCGGGAAAATATGTTGAGCACGTCCAATTTCGCGGCCTGACATTTTCCCACAACGAATGGTTTTATCCGACGAACTTCGGCAACACCGAACGCCACATCTCGACGACCCCTGATCCCGAAATCTATGGCTTTGCTCAAGCGGCTTTTGGTGTTCCAGGAATTGTGAAAGCAGAAGGTGCGCTCAATTGTTCTTTCGAAGAATGTGAATTTTCAAACGTCGGCAGCTATGGATTGCAACTGGGTCGCGGCTGCCAGAGCAATCGTGTGTCGCATTGCAATTTTTCCGACCTCGCTGCTGGCGGCATCCGAATCGGTGAAACAATTCTTCGCACGAATGCACTCGAACAAGCCCACGACAACGAGATTGTGGACTGCAATATTTTCGATGGCGGAAAAATGTTTCACAGTGGCGAAGGAATTTGGATCGGCCAATCATTCGGCAATCGCATCGCACACAATTCCATTCACGATTTTTTTTACACGGGAATTTCTCTCGGCTGGACGTGGGGTTACGAAAGCTCGCTCGCTTCAAACAATATTGTTGAGTCCAATCACGTTCATCACATCGGGCAGAAGGCCAATGGCGACGGACCGATTCTCAGCGACATGGGCGGCATTTACACACTGGGAATGCAACCGGGGACGATCATCCGCCACAATCTTTGGCACGACATCGAAGGACTTCGATACGGCGGTTGGGGGATTTATTTCGACGAAGGAAGTTCCCACATTTTAGCGGAAAACAATGTGGCGTTTCGCACCACACACGGTGGATTTCATCAGCATTACGGAAAAGAAAATATTGTTCGCAACAACGTCTTTGCTTTTGGACGCGACCACCAATTGCAACGGACGCGTGCCGAAGAACACGTCTCGTTTACATTCGAGCGGAACATTGTTTATTTCGACCATGGCAAACTTCTCGAAGGCGATTGGGAACATGGAAAATGGAATCAGGATTTTAACCTCTACTTCGACACGCGTACGAACACGTTGGAGAAGATCCCTGGCGGCTGGGACAAATGGCGCGCCAACGGTCACGATGTTCATTCGGTCATTGCCGACCCGCGATTTGCCACAACTAATCTCGCCCATTTCAAACTGGAAGCGGATTCACCGGCGCTGCGACTTGGATTCCAGGTATTCGATCTAAAGCTGGTCGGGCCTCGGAAAAAAAAGATTGATTAAACTGCAAAGACGCGAAAATGCCGTGTCACTTTTTCGGTGGAAGCGCGTGATATATTGTTTGCATGAACAGTTCGAGTTTGCCCGAGAAAGAAATGATCAACGCGTGGCAGCGGCGCGATGGCAGCTACGACGGTTTGTTTTTCTTTGGAGTAAAAACGACCGGTATTTTCTGTCGGCCTTCGTGTCCGTCACGTCCCAATAAAGAACACTTGGAATTCTTCAACAGCGCGGGCGAATCAGTGCGCGCAGGTTATCGTCCCTGCAAACGTTGCCAGCCTGAACTCGCCAACGGACAACCGCCGAAGTGGGTTGCTAATCTTATGGAGCGCGCCGCAAAGTCGCCGGATGAAAAAATTTCCGCGCACGATCTTCGCGTCCTTGGTGTCGCGCCGGAAAAGGCGCGCCGCTGGTTTCAAAAACATCATGGGATGACTTTCGCGGCGTGGTGTCGCGGCGTGCGACTCTCCCAAGCGTTCACGCAAATCCGTCGCGGCGAACCGATGGACGACGTTATTCTCGGATACGGATTCGAATCGCACAGTGGTTTTCGCACCGCCTTCACACGAGCCTTCGGCCAAGCGCCGGGCCAAACACGCCACGCCGATTGTCTTCGAGTCGCGTTACTCGACACGCCCCTCGGCCCAATGCTCGCCGCCGTCAGCAACGAGAGCGTTTATCAATTGGAGTTCGCCGACCGGCGCGGATTAGAACGGAGCTACACCGAAATGCGAAGACGCTTTTCCCTGCCTGTTTTGCCGGGCGAAAACGGCGTGATGAAACAATTGCGCGCTGAATTACAGGAATACTTTTCGGGCAAGCGCAAAAATTTCACAGTGCCGGTTGTAATGGGCGGAACGAAATTTCAGCAGCGCGTTTGGCAGGAATTGACGCGCATTCCCTATGGCACAACCGCGAGTTACGAAGAAATCGCGAAGCGACTGAACGCACTCACTGCGGTTCGAGCCGTCGCGCGGGCCAATGGAACGAACCGGCTTTATCTCCTGGTGCCTTGTCATCGCGTCATCGCAAAAGATGGAACGCTCAGCGGCTATGGCGGTGGCATCTGGCGCAAGCGTTTGCTCCTGGAACTCGAACGCACCGGAAAATTTGACTCGTACGCCAAATGATTTCGCGTCCATCATTTACAATCGCCGACGCGTTACACCATGATGTTATTTCCTTCGGCGAAACTATTCATGCCGCAGGTAAGTTAACCAAAGTAGAAAGATAAAAACATCATGGGCGATAAATCCCCGAAATCGAATCAGAAGAAGTCCTCCCAGAAACAAGCCGTGGCCAGCAAAGCCAGCCAGCAGAAAAATCAAGCCGTTGCCGCGAAATCCGCCGCCGCAAAAAAGCGCTAATTAGTCCTGCGATCAATAATCTCCCCTGTTTAAATCGAGGAGACACTTTTCCAAATTCAGCATCGGTCAGAGACCTCCGCCTTGATTACCGTGACCGAAAACGACCGCCGCCCTGTGATCGTTGATGCGAGTTTCCAGACCGACTTCCCTGCGGCGCAGGTTGAGAATGCGAAAGACGACGCCCGCCTTGTTGCGGTCGTTGTCTATCGGCATATTCCGGCTCCGTCGATGCAGCCGAATAATTAAATCCCTCCGCTTTCTTTCGCACGATTCCGCGTCCGATGAAACGTTCGAGCGAACGCAATTCGCCATGATCTTCCGGCGTGACAAAACTGATCGCGTCGCCCACCGCGTGTGCCCGGCCCGTGCGCCCGATGCGATGCACGTAGTCTTCTGCGTGCATCGGAAAATCGTAATTCACCACATGCGAAATTCCGTCCACATCAATGCCGCGCGCTGCGATGTCCGTCGCCACGAGAACTCGCACCGCGCTCGATTTAAAATCCTTCAATGCTTTGAGCCGCTGATTTTGCGAACGATTGGAATGCAACGTTGCCGTCTTGATTCCTTTGCTTTCGAGATTCCGTGCGATGCGATCCGCGCTGTGTTTCATGCGCGAAAAAACCAACACCATGTTCATGCCTGGATCGCGTAACAAATGCACAAGCAGCGCTGACTTCAAATGTTTCGGCA
>JBDSLX010000044.1:0-10412 GCA_039916145.1 Verrucomicrobiota bacterium
TGATGTGCGGCGCGTAAATAATCAGTTCGCCGCCGTCGGCCAGAACCGGTTCAAGTTTGTACATGCACTTTCCGCCGGTCCAAAGTTCGTCATACATTTTCGGCGCGCAACTCAGAATCGTGTGAAATGGTTTTTCTTTGTAAACGATGTGGCGTTGGCGCGAAAGTTCGCTGGCCGCGTCCCAAGCCGACTCTGGGGAACCGGCGAAAAGTCCTGCCAGCCCACCGCCATCCACGACCATGCAAAAGCAAAGTTTGCTGACGTTGACCAATGAAGCAGCGTGATCGACGACACGTCGAACGGGCGTCCATTTGTTTCCAATGATCATCGGATTTGAAACCACCGCGCCGAGCCAATGGAAAAAATTTAAAATTTCCGGCCCGCTCACTCCGGGGAAAAGATATTTGTTGCCGCCGGAAAATCCGACGACTTCATGCGGAAACACCGGGCCGACGATGATGATCTGGTCGTAATTGAAAACGAGTTTGTTGATGTCCACCGGAACGTCAATTGCGAAAAGGCCGTTGGATAATTTGCTGATCTCGTCGGCGGAAATGGTTCCAATGCGCTGCAAAGCCTCGGGATCATTCCAGGCATGATTGAAGAAACGGACATTGCGATAAGTTGATTTGTGCTCCTCGGTAGAAATTTCCAATCGCTCGCAAATCGCGCGCTCGCTCATCGGTTGGTGTGTTCCAAGCGCGACAAGAATGTCGAAATTTTTGGTCACGCCGCCGATTTGCTTGTGCAACGTTTTAAACATCAGACCGACCGGAGCCGTGCGCGTGCTGTCGGGAATGATGAGCAGAATCTTTTTGTCGCGATATTCTTTGGCGGGACAAGCCGCTGCGACAATTTCAAAAACTTTCTCAGGAGAAATGATTTCACTTTTCATGGTTTAATAGCGCGGAAATCTCGCGTTCGAGTAGTGGGAGATGTTTTTCGGCTACACCCCAAACCACAATATCATCAATTGTATCATATCCGTGAATGATGCGATTTCGAAAATCCACGATTCTCCGAAGTTCGGTTATTCGAGCGCCGGTTTCTGGATCAGATCGTTCTAATCGATTCAGCGCTTCGCCAATGATTTCGAATTCACGCTCGACTGCGCGACGGAAAAATCGGTCGCCGGAGAAATCTGTGAGAGATTGGGACGAGGTATGCTTGAGGATGCTCTGGGCGGCCTCTTGAATATCAAGCAGCAACTTTTTCGTCACGGCTGTCATAAAGAAGCTCGCGTGCGTTTACAATCGTTTCTCGCAAATACGGGTTGCGCACCGAACGTTCGGTCACCAAATCCACGCGGCGACCCAGTAAAGTTTCTAATGCCTGGGCAAGGCCAAGGTAATTATCGGCGTAGTCTCCAGGGGATTGTTCTTTCAAGGAAACTAAAAAATCCAAATCGCTTCGGGACGGCTCGAATTGTCCGCGCGCTGCAGAACCGAAAAGGTAGAGCCGTTCCACGCAGAATCGTCGGCAGAGTTCTTTCAATGATTTTTCGTATTGGCTGATGATTGGATTCACAACGCCTTAGAGTAGTTGTAGTTCCTCATTTGTCGAGAAGACGCGAAGTTTTCCTCAAATTGTTTGGCACAAAAATCCGCCATCCACACAAATATCTGCGCCGGTGACGAAGCTGCTCGCTTTAGTGCTGGCTAAAAAAATCGCCGCGCCGATGAGTTCTTCCGACGTTCCAAAACGGTTCATCGGCGTATGGCCAAGAATCGAAGCAGCTCGAGCGGTGGGCGTCCCGTCGTCGTTGAAAAGCAATTTTCGATTTTGCTCCGCAGGAAAAAACCCAGGAGTGATGGAATTCACCCGAACATTTTTCGTCGCCCATTCTCGCGCCAAAAATTTTGTGAGACTGATGACCGCCGATTTCGACGCCGAGTAAGCTACCACACGTGAAAGCGGTATGTGTCCGGTGACGCTGGCGATGTTAATGATGCTTCCTCTTCCGCGCGACACCATGCCGGGACCAAATTCCTGGCAGGGCAACAATACTCCGCCGACAAGGTTCATGTCGAAGTTGGTACGCCAATCTTCAACCGCGATTTCTTCGAACTTCTTTTCACCTGCCACCGTGACTTTAGGATCGTTGCCGCCAGCGGCGTTCACGAGAATGGTGGTCGCGCCAAAAAGTTTTTCAATTTGCTCGCGGGCGTTTCGCAAACTTTCGCGCGACATCGCATCGGCAGAAACAAATTCCGCCTTGCCCCCTGCTTCACGAATTTTTTTCACGCGCTCTTCGCCGCGTTCTTTGTTGCGTCCCAGCACAGCGACATTTGCTCCAGCGCTCGCCAGACCCTCTGCCAACGCGCCGCCCAGCACACCGGTTCCGCCAATCACGGCGGCGACTTCATTTTTTAAATCAAATAAATTCATTATGGAAAAATTTTTGATTAGGAATTCAGGAACTCAAGGAAAAAATCTGTGGGCGAGTAACACTTGCCTGCGGGGATGTGAATCGGGTAGCGAAGCGCATTGACAACGTGCTGCCAGCGTCTCGCTGGCAGTTCCCACCACCCGAAATGCCAGCGAGACGCTGGCAGCACATTCATCAGTTGATACGAACGCGCAGTTGCTCTAGCGTTTTCCAATGGATGCGTTGCCCAGGCCGGAAATAATTTTTACACACGAGAGTGATTTGGATGGATTCGTTTCAGGGATTCTTCTGCAACGGCTTGCGAAAAAGCTCTTTAGTTTCGAGCCGCGAATAGAGGCGCATCATTACAACAGTTGGAAAGTTCGCGAGTTGCGCGAGAAAACGGCGTGGGTTTGTGATTTCACATTTGAGACGCGCGCCGACAAGCCGGATTGGCTTGTCATCGACCATCACGCGACTGAAGCCGTTCCGAAAAATGCGCGACTGATTCACGACGCCAGCAAGTCCGCCAGTTTGCTTTGTTACGAATTGTGCAAAGAGCATGGACTCGGTTCGCCGGAATTGGATCGACTAATTCATCTCAGCAACGTGGCTGATTTATTTTTGGAGGATGATCCGGATTTTGTTGTAGCGAACGATTACGCAAATCTCGTGAAGACCTACCAGTTTTGGAATCTGTATTCGTTA
This sequence comes from Verrucomicrobiota bacterium, assembly GCA_039916145.1. GTDB lineage: Bacteria > Verrucomicrobiota > Verrucomicrobiia > Limisphaerales > CANJXF01 > CANJXF01. The sequence goes on from JBDSLX010000044.1 coordinate 3,077, forward strand.
ATCGAAGGCAAGTTGGAAAGTTTGCTCGACCATCCGCTGCTCGAAGTGATGGCGGTAAAACGTCGCATCGAAGATCCGCTCGGCCTGGCGTGGAGCAAAAATAACGTTCAGGAAATCAGTCCCGCTCTCGGCTATGTGGACACGGTCGTCGGCAATACAAATTTAATTGTTCATCAAATGCTTGAACAAAAAGCGACGCCGTTTCCGGTGTTGATGACTTTGTTTCGCAAGGCCAACGGAACTGTCGTCGTGAGTTTTCGCAGCAAAAATGATGAGGCGCTGCCCATCGCGGTGAAACTACAAGGTGGCGGTCACGCGAATGCTTGCGGCGCGACATTGCCGCGTTCGGTAAAATCAATTCCTGACGCGATTGATTATTTGAAGCAAGTGCTCAATCCAGAACCAAAACAAAATGCGCCGCTGAATAATTTGGAAAGTTTGTTCGCGGGAATTGAAGCGGGACAAACTAAATAGTTTATCAGTGCTGCTCACAAATACAGATGGGCAAATAAATCCGCGGGAGACAAACGCAGGTTCACATAAAACGGGCCGAAGTCGCCGAAGCGCGCGGTCACTTCGTCGAAGCGCATTTCGTAAACGATGTCTTTCAATGCGTCGGCTTGATGCGCCATCAGCGTCACTCCCCATTCCCAATCGTCGATACCAGTTGAGCCGGTGATGAGTTGGGAAATGCGTCCAGAAAATTTTCTTCCGACGCGCGCGTGGCCGCCCATCAATTTTTTTCGCGTGGCGAAATCTTGGAAATACCAATTGTCTCCCGCGACGCGCCGTTTACTCATCGGATAAAAACCCATCACTTCCCAATCGGGCAATTCGGGATAGAGGCGATAATGTTCATACTTCGCCATGCGATCGCGAATCTCCGTAATGCGTTTCTTGAACTCTTCGGATTCGGGCTGAAGTTTTTCTTCATTGATGAGCATCTGCTGGTTTTCTTCATCGCTTGTCGTGTATTCGGAAAGTTCAGTGACGCTCACGTAACTGAACACCGGAATCAAAACTCCGGGCGCGAAACAATTTTCCAAATCGCGATGCAGTTGGCTGATCTGCGCCAACTCAGCCGCCAAAAGGAAAAACGTTAAATCCGCTTTGCCGCCGACGGTTGTGTAAGTTCGCAGTTGCGGATGTGAAACGGCGGAATTCGCCCCGCAAAGTTTTTCGAGTCTTTCACGAATTTTCTGCGATTCACCAGTGAGAAGTTGCGACCAGCGAACGCGGTCGATTCGATAAAACAGATGCATCGCATGAATGCCTCGGTCGAGTTTGACAATAGGAAAAGACATATTTTGAAATGACGGATGACGAACTTATTCCACTTGCAACACTTGTTCGAGAAGTTGCGGTAGCTGATCCAACACGTGGGCTTCGCTGGCGATTAAATTTACGCCAGCCGCGCGAGCCGTTTCCTGCAAAGCGGCATCGGCTTCAGCCGTGTAAGCAAGAATCGCAATATGCGCCGTGGCCGAATTTTGTTTCAACGCTTTGATGGTTTCGCAAACATTTGGTTTGCTCGCCGGAAATTCGGCGATGAGCAACATCGGTTTTTCCTTTTGCACTTCTTGCTCAAGAACTTTTGCGTCGGTGACGCCTTGCACTCGATAGCCCAAATCCTGCAACCGGTTAACCAGTTGCTGTCCGGGTAGCAATTTTTCGTAAAAAACCAGCGCTAACGGTTCTGTCATGGCGAGAGAGTGAGGTACTGCGGGACAAATTGCAAAAATTTTTGAGCGTCAATCGTTAACATGAACCGGGCGGGGCGTGCCGTCGTGAGGTTTACCATCCAAAATCGATGGGTTTACCGGACCAAACGAATGTTGAAGCATCAGGGGAACACGTCGGAGGGAATTGAAAACTTGACGGGTTGCCAATCGATTGGCATCTTTTGTCCTGACGGTAAAGTTGTTTGCTGGGGGTTGCCAGCGCGCCAAGTCGGAGAAATCAATTCTACCGGCTTTTTTGTTCCCCACGTGGGGAAAATTGAAATATGAACGCAGATTTTTTAGCAGTACTGGATTTCTGGGAACGCGAGAAAGGCATCAGCCGCGAAATTTTAATCGCAGCAGTTGACGAAGCGTTGGTGTCTGCCGCAAAAAAAGCGGTCGGGCCAGCCAGAGAATTGCGTTGTGCCATTGACCAAAAAACGGGCGACATCCGGGCGTTTGCTAAATTAATCGTTTCCGAAAAAGTAATTTCCAAGCACGACCAGATTTCTGTCTTTGATGCGCGCCGCATCAAGCCCGACGCGAAAGTTGGCGATGAAGTGGAAGTGGAAGTCACTCCCACCGGTTTTGGTCGAATCGCCGCTCAATACGCGAAGCAATCTTTAATGATGCACATGCGCCGGGCGGAGAAGCAGTTGATCTTCACAGAATTTAAGGATCGGGTCGGCGATATTGTCAGCGGCGTCGTGCGTCGCTTCGAACGTTCCGATGTCACGATCGATTTGGGAAAATACGAAGCGCTTTTATCCAATCGCGAGCGTGTTCCTACCGAAGAATATCAAATTGGCGAACGGATTCGTTGTTACGTCAAGGCGGTTGAGAACGGCCCGCACGGTCCCGAAATTATTTTGTCCCGCTCTGATCCCAATTTCGTGATCAAACTTTTTAAATTGGAAGTTTCTGAAATCAGCGATGGCACGATTGAAATTAAAGGAATTGCGCGCGAACCCGGCTTTCGCACCAAGCTCGCGGTTTATAGCCGTGATGAAAAAGTTGATCCTGTCGGTGCCTGTGTCGGCCTGCGTGGTCAGCGCGTGAAAAATATTGTTCGCGAATTGAATAACGAAAAAGTGGACATCATTAAGTGGGATGCGAATGCCAAAACGTTTATCTCCAATGCGCTTTCCCCAGCGAAGGTCAAGACGTTTGAAATGGATGACGTGCGCAAGCGAGTAAAAATTCTCGTCGCTGAAGACCAATTGTCACTCGCGATTGGCAAGCGCGGACAAAACGCGCGACTCACTTCGAAACTGACTGGCTGGCAAATCGACATTGAACCCGAGGCCGTCGTGCATTTTGGCTTCGAGGAAAAGGTTGCCCAGGCCGTGCAGACACTTGCGGCCATTCCTGGAATTTCCAAAGAACAAGCCGACGCGCTTGTTCATGCCGGATTTTTAAGTCTGGAAGATTTGTTGCAGGTTGAAGCCACCGATTTGGAACAGATTGAAGTATTGAAAGAAAACGCTGGCGCGATTATCGAAGCGGCCAAGACAGAAGCGGCCAAACGCAGCGAAGGCGGAACCGATTCTGGAGAACGTTCTGTTGCCTGATGAAATGAAGACAACGTCAACATGTTAATCGCATGAAGGCTTTGTGGAATAGTTTGCGGAAAAAAAGTTATGCCCGTTCGTATTTACGAAATTTCAAAAAAGCTCGGACTCGAGAACAAGGAAGTTTTGGCGAAAGCCAAAGAGCTGGGCATTGCTGCCAAAGTCGCCTCCAGTTCGCTGGATAAAATCACTGCAGAATATCTCGAAGAACAACTCGGAGGGGTCAAAAAAATTGAACCAAAGTCAGAACCCACGCCAGTGCCTGCTCCGGTGGCTCCTGATCCGATTAAAATAATTTCCACGCCGGTTGAAATTCCAGTTGCGCCAGAGCCGGTTGTAGAACACAAAGCTGAAAGTCCAGCCGAAGCGCCGAAAGAAATGGTCGTTACGGCTATTGCTGAACCATCAGCGCCTCCGAAGGAAGTCGAACCTGCTCAACCACCGCCTCCGCCTGTTCCAGCGGGACCGCAGCTTGGAGAAAAAGTTGGATTTGTTACCTTACCGACGAAACCTGCGCCGCGAACCAGCGATAAAGGGGCTGGCGCGAAAGGACCGTCGCGTTTTCAGCCCGCCCCTCGCACCGATTTCAATCGGCGCGGAGATATTCGATCTGTCCAGGGCGGAACCACTGCTCCCGGTTCTCCGCAAATGCATGGACGCAAATCTGAGCCACCGCAAAAACCAGCTACTCCAAAATTTGTTCCGCCGACGACTGGAACTTTAATTACTTTAAAACCCCCGGTAATCGTTCGCGAACTCGCAGAACAATTAAATCGCAAACCGTTTCAATTGATCGCGGATTTGATGGGCCTCGGCGTTTTCGCCACCGTCAACCAACCCATCGACGAAGAAGCGGCGCAGAAAATTTGCGCGAAGTATGGCTTTCGTTTTGAGGTTGAAAAACGCGAGCGCGGCGGAGGAGTTGTTCATGCTCCAGTAAAAAAACTCGAACTGGACGTTGACGATAAGCCGGAAGAAATGAAGCCGCGCGCGCCTGTGGTAACGATCATGGGGCATGTCGATCATGGAAAAACCAGTTTGCTCGATGTGATTCGCAAGGCGAATGTCGCTGCCGGGGAATCGGGCGGCATCACGCAACATATTGGCGCTTACACGATTTCATTTCCGCATCCAGAGCGCAAAGGTGACGTGCAACAGATTACTTTTCTCGATACTCCGGGCCACGCCGCTTTCAGCGCGATGCGTGCGCGCGGCGCGAACGTCACGGATGTTGTCATCCTCGTCGTTGCGGCAAACGACGGGGTGATGCCTCAAACTTTGGAAGCGTTGAGTCACGCGCAAGCGGCGAAAGTTCCCATCCTGGTTGCCGTCAACAAAATGGATCATCCGAACGCGAACCCGATGAAAGTTCGCCAGCAACTTCAGGACAAAGGTCTCGTTCCCGACGATTGGGGTGGCGATACAATTTTTGTGGATTGCTCCGCATTGACGAAACAAGGCGTGGACAAATTGCTCGAAATGATTTTGCTCCAAGCGGACTTGCTCGAACTGAAAGCGAATCCAAATCGTCGCGCCAAAGGAAACGTCATCGAATCGGGTTTGGAGCCGGGTGGCCCGACTGCGACCGTTCTTGTTCGCAAAGGAACTTTGCGCGTCGGCGATGTTGTAATTTGCGGACAATACTGGGGAAAAGTTCGCGCGCTTATCAATGAAGAAGGCCAGCGCCTCAAAGAAGCTATTCCGTCTGTCGCCGTGAAATTGCTCGGCTTGAATGGCGTTCCCGAAGCAGGTTTGGAATTTAGCGCGGTTGAAAATGAAAAGGCCGCGCGCGCGCTGGGCGAAGAACGTTTCATGGAGGCGCGCAAAATCGCCGGCGAAGCTCGCACCAAAGTTACTTTGGAAACTCTGTTCCTAACGTTGGATGCCAACGCGGCGAAAACTCTCAAAGTGGTTGTCAAAGCTGACACTCAAGGCTCGGTTGAAGCCATCGTCGAAGCGTTGAAAAAAATCGAAGCGGAAAAAGTTTCGCTGGAAATTATTCACAGTGCGGTCGGGACGATCACCGAATCCGACGTCTCACTCGCGTCTGCTTCCGACGCGATCATTCTCGGCTTTCACACGCGCATCGACAACGGCGTTTCCGACGCGGCGAAACGCGAAGGCGTGCAGGTTAAACTTTACGCCATCATTTACGAATTGATCGACCACGTGAAAGACGCGATGGCCGGTTTGCTTGATCCGGTCAGCAAGGAAGTTGTCATCGGTTCGGCGGAAGTTCGCAAAGTTTTTGAATTGTCGAAAGGCGGCAATGTCGCAGGTTGCATGGTTTCCAGCGGACGAATTGTTCGAGGAAAAGTCCGCGTCATGCGCAAAAAGGGTTTGATCTACGAAGGTGTGACGCAATCGTTGCGCCGGTTCCAGGATGAAACCAACGAGGTGCGCGCCGGGATGGAATGCGGTATTCGTCTCGACGGCTTTAATGAATTTCAGGTCGGCGACGCCATTGAGTGCTACACCATCGAAAAGGTGGCGGCTGCCAAAATTTAAGAATTAAATGAAAGCGATTACGATTAAGATTAGGAGTAAGATTAATAACGGTTCGAAAAATTTTCCATCCTAATCTTAATCTTAATCATACTCTCAATCTCACTCCTTTATGTCACTCCGACTCCAAAGAGTTCGAGAACTTCTCAAGCGTGAAATCGGCGAAATCATTCGCCGTGAACTTCCGGTTGCGGAAGCCGGATTGATCAACATCAACGATGTAATGGTTTCCGCCGATCTCCACTCCGCGTTGGTCTATGTGGGCATTTTCGGAACTGCCGAACAAAAAAAACATGGCGCGGCGATGTTGCATAAAGAACAAAAGCGCATTCAAGGAATCGTCGGGAAATCGGTGGTTCTCAAATACACGCCGAAACTCCGGTTCATCGTTGATGACTCCATTGAAAAAGGAAATCGCGTTTTAACCATCCTGGAGGAACTCGAAAAAACTCATCCGCCGGAACCCGATCAACCGCAGGAATTCGAGGAATGAAATTTTACCCCCAGGTCGTACGCCGAATTATCGAGCAACTTCGCGAGCATAAAACATTTTGTATCGTCGGCCACGTTCGTCCCGACGGCGATTGCATCGGCTCGCAACTCGCCCTCGCCCTCGCGCTCAAAGCCGAAGGAAAAAAAGTCAGTTGCTGGAACGAAGATTCCGTTCCCGACAAATTAAAATTTCTTGATCCCGACAAAGTTTTTGAGAAACCACGACGCGGCGAAGAGTTTGATTGCGTCATCGCCGCCGATTGCGCGAGTTTTGAACGGCTCGGCAAATGCGTCCCGGCCGTGGAGAATCGAAAACTTCTCATCAACATTGATCATCATCAAAGCAACACGCGCTACGGCGACATCAATTGGATTTCCGCACGTGAAGCTTCCACCGGCGAATTGATTTTCAAACTTTTGAAAGCCGCTTCGTGGCCGATCACTCCGAAGATTGCCGATTGTTTGTTCACGGCTGTTTCAACCGATACCGGATCGTTTCAATACGCGACGACCAAGCCGATGACTTACAATACCGCCGGCGAACTCGTCAAACGCGGCGCGAACCTCGCGAAAATTTGCGACGAAGTCTATCAGTCGTATCCGATGTCCCGCGTGAAATTGTTGAAGCATCTTTATAATAAATTTCGCCTGACGCATAACGACCAGGTCGCCTATCTCTGGCTCAAGAAAAAAGATTTTGCGCGAACCGGTGCGGACACTTCCGAGTCCGAAGGATTGATCGATCACATCCGCGATATGCAGCCAGTCGAAGTCGCCTGCGTTTTTGAAGAAGTCGAGCCGGATTTAACGCGCATCAGTCTGCGTTCAAAAAATGGAAAAGTGAACGTGAACGAAATCGCGGCGCAATTTGGCGGCGGCGGACACAAGGCAGCCGCAGGCGCGCGAATTCCCGGAAGCTCGCTCTCGACTCAACGCCGCGTCATCGGCGCGATTAAAAAAGCACTCGACTCATCTCACTGATTTTCATGGAAGCATTTGATTCTTTCGACGGTGCCGTTCTCATCGACAAACCAGTCGGGCCGACTT
>JBDSLX010000045.1:0-6930 GCA_039916145.1 Verrucomicrobiota bacterium
ACAGTGGAGAGCAAGGATTTGCTGGTGAAGTTGAAGGCGTGAGTCTGTCGTCTTGAGGTCAAAGCCGGACGCATCAAAATTTATTTTGCCATCCATTCTTATTGCCACGGTGGCTTTAGTCCGATGTGGAGGACGAAAGAGGAATTGTTTTGCCGTTTCTAACAGCTTATCGAAACCGCACTCGCAGGCCGCGGGGTTAATGAGAAATTTAGATGCATTGCCCAGCACGGTGGTTTATTCTTCGAATATGAATTTGCGATTGGTGGTGGAGTTTGATCCTCAAGTAAAACGTTGGTCGGCCTCTTTCCCGGAATTGCCAGGTTGCGCTTCTGCGGGCGATACCGAAAAGGAAGCGATTAAAAATGCGAAAGAGGCATTGTCGCTTTGGTTTGAACCTTCCGAAATTCCGTTGAACAAAAACGCGAAGTTAGTTGAAGTTTCTGTGCCGTGAGCCAGCGGTTTCCAGTCTGCAACGCGAAAGAAGTTGTTCGAGTTCTCCGCAAGAACGGCTTTCTTCTCATCGGTCAATCCGGCAGTCATCAAAAGTGGCGTCATGCCAACGGACGACAAGTCATTGTGGCGATGCACGGCAGCAAACCGATTCCGATTGGGACTTTGAAAAGTATTGTGGAAGGAAGCGGTTTGGATGTGGATACATTTCGCTGAAGCAGAAATTTCTAAACCTTTGGTTAGTATTCCTTCGTTTTTCCGTCCGGCGAAACGGTCGAGAGCAAGGATTTGTTGGTGAAGTTAAAGGCGTGAGTGGACTTAAGAAATTTTCTTAGATCCAGTTTCTGACATCCTCAAGACGCCACATGGCGATCGAAAATGGACAAGCGAAATACCCTTAACAAGCTTTGGATGAAATAGAGTCGTGTGAGTCACAGACTATTTAACAATTTCCACACCCGCAATGCTTCCGTCACTCCCCAGGCTTGCGCATCGCAGCCGCGTTGTTGATGAGGCGCGTCGCCGTCGAAGATTTCGGGAATTTGGCCGAGGCAGTTTTCTTTCATCAATTGGTCTATGCTGCCGAGGTAAGCTTTTGCGGCGGCAATTGCTTGCGGAGAAAAGTTCCAGGCGCGCGCCAACGCTTCGCAGAAAATCGGAAATGTCCATGTCCACGCGGTGCCGTTGTGATAGACCGGTTTGCGTTGCGTGTCTTCGTCGCCGAGATAGTGGCCGCAATACGGTTCGTCGGGATTATTCACCAGGCGACCGTGCACCAATACTGGAAGCGGCGGCGAAACGGGCTGCGGCGCGAGACTTCGCAACGCGCCGGGTACGACGAGAAAACGCAAAGCAGCATCGACGCAACGCTGGGCGCGCTCGCCCGTGATGAATCCGAATGCAACGGCCAGCAGGTAATTGCTGCGCAATGCAGTGTCGATAATCGCCTCGGACGCCGGTTGATCCGCTTTTGCAATTAGCAAGTCCGCGAGATAACCGCGCTCTTCCAACCAGAAATATTTTTGCAGCGACGCTTCGGCACGCTTGGCGATTTCAGACCACGGCTCGGTGTCAGGTTTAAGTTTTAGTTTCTCGATCTGGCGCACCAAACGAATCCACAAGACTTGAATTTCAATCGGGTAGCCTTCGCGCGGCGTTCCGGCGGGATGATTCGTATCCATCCAGGTGAAATGGCTCGGACTCCAAATTAAACCGGATGCTGCGTCCATTTTAATTTTGTTCGGAGTTCCCCGAATATAACCGATGGCAATTTCACGCAACACGTCGGCAATGGTCCGCCCGCGTTTATCGACGAGCATCGCGTATAGATTTTCACTGAGCAGTTCTGCAGTTTCTTCGCAGACAACACCAAACCAAAGTGGCGCGTCGCTGGTGTCGCGATTCGAGGCGTCCTCGCCGTGAATCGTATTTGGCATCGTGCCGTTTTCGACGAAGCGACCAAATGTCATCAACAGTTCCGTGACGTCGCTGACCAAACCGGCGGCGAGCAATCCGCGGGCGGCGATGAGCGAATCGCGTCCCCAATCAAGGAACCACGGATAGCCTGCGATAACGGTTCTGCCCGCGCCGCGCCGTACCAGGAATGCACGAGCGGCCAAAGTTAATTGTCGTCCGAAAAAATCTTGCTCAGGAAATTTTGCGCGGTTGAGCGCGAGTTTGTTTTCCACCAGACGATTGGCGGAAATTTCCTGAACCAGATCCGCCGTGGGATCGACTGCTTCAGCGCAAAGAACGATTGAGACGGCCTTCCCCTTTTGAATCGGCAATTCAAACCAGCCCGGACTGTAGGCGTCGCCCACAGGGACCTGGCTGCGGCTAGCCTCGATCGGATGCGGAATATTTTCAGACCACTCGGTTTCGTGATGATAAAACCCGCTGTCACTATAAACTCGCAGTTGTCGATCTGAAGCGGGCGTGAATGTAAATCCAGCTTTGTCCGAAAGCGGGTGCGAGTTCGTGCTGAAATGATGTTCTACTCCAGAGTTGCGATGAGTCTCCGTGTGAAAATTCCGATCTTCAATATCGACGCGGACAATCAAGCTGGTCGAATGTGGGACTTTGCGGTCGGATTTTGTGGATTCATCCGCCACGCGAAATAATCGAAGCACGGTGGTATTTTTTCCGTCGAGCATGTCGGCAGTGAGTTCGATTTCAACCGTACGCTGGTCTCCAATTTTTGCAGAAAACTTCCAAATCGCCGGCGGGCCGGGTTGAATTGAAACAAGATTTTGCGCATTGAGTGGCGTGATGAATCCATCGGCATTGAGCCAGACACGAACTCGTTTCACAAAAATATGGCGGTCCACTGGAAATGCGGAGTGAAGATTTGCGCCGAGCAGGCAATCGTATTTTGAATTTACGCGGCTGAAGTCAACGGGCAGCCGCGCCATTCCGCCGATTCCGTTCGTCAGTAAAACCAGCGCATCGGCTCCCGGATTCGAAATGGGGCATTCTGGAAACGAGGGAGATGCTGAGAGGAAACGAACAACTGCTTTGATTCCTGTATTGGCCAGCGCGTATCGCTCGATCTCAAGTTTCGCATCGGTGGCGAATTCAATTTTTTGCGGAGGAAAACAGGCGGCATGCCCATCGCGAACTTGAATCGACTCTGCGTGTTGAAATTGATTTGTGTTTTGAAGTTTCAGTGTCGCACGAAACGGGACGGTGTCGTGAACGAGAAGCCAATGCTCCGGCGGAATTGGAACGATGCGTTTGCGGTCGAGCAAAGTCCAGACAATGACTTGCGGAAAATGTGCTGCCAGCGTCTCGCTGGCAGGGGGATTCTGTCGGCGGGACGCTGGCAGCACGTTGGCGAGAAATTTTTGCGGGGCCTCATTCACTTGCCTCGCCAACTCGCGCCAATCGAATTCGCCAATTTGTTCAAGCGACAAAACTTTGCTCAATGCGCTGATGGCCCAGGCGGCTTGCGCTTTGGCTCGACGATAATTATCGCCGCTCAAACCTGCGGGCGTTGGCAGCGCGGAGAGGCAATACGTCGCGCCGGGTTTCAGCGTGAAAGAAATTTTCCCATCAGCGCGCGTCGGTTGCAATGGCGGTAGGTCGAGCAGATCAACAAGCGGTTCACCAAGTTCCTTGTAGGTTTTTTCGCCGAGAGAAAAAATCTGTTCGAGTTCGGCATCGTTGTTGACGAGCACGAGAACCGAATCTTTTCCTTCCGCTGAAATTCGCTGTAACGCATAAACGGGCGCGGCATCGGGACTCAGCCGTGTGAGTTTTGCGCCGTCAAAAAAGCACGGGTGATTCGTCAACAGTTCATTGAGTTGCGCGAGTTCAGGAATGATATTTTCCTTGCTGCCCCAGGCCATGCCGCGACTTTGATGCACTTCGATTTTTTCATCCGCGAGCCATTCGACGCCGCAGGTGAAACCGAATCCGCCGCAGACGCTCGTCAAACCGCAGAGCCGATTTCGTAACAGCGACCACGCGCGGCCTTTTTTCGCGAGGCGATCATTGTCATGGGTTTCGCTGTAATGAACATAAACTCCAACACGTTCGCTCTGGCACAGCGCGTAATCCAAATACCAGGCGACATCGCGCCCCGAGTAATTTTGGAAGAGTTCCGAATAAGCCCATTGCATTCCACCTTCGGTCAGCAAAGTCTCCGTCGCAGCCCACGGCCCGCCCAGACCTTCGAGGAGAAAAAGCGTGTCAGGAAATTCCTGGCGCACCCGCGCTTCGATGTATTGCCAAACCGGCAGCGGAACTTTGTAACCGGCGTCGCAACGAAAACCATCCACGCCACGTCGGCACCAGGTCAAAAATGTTTCGGCAAAATGTTCCCAAAGCTCGGTGAAATTTGGATTCAGTTCGACGAGGTCGGCCCAGATATTTCCCCACGCGCCGGGGCTGACGAATTTTCCAGTCTCATCGCGCAAAAACCATTTGGGATGATTTTCAAAAAGTGTGGAACCCCAGCCGGTGTGATTGATCACGACATCGAGAATCACACGCCCGCCCAACCGATGCATTTCGTAAGTCAGCTCGCAAAATTGTTCAACGCCGGTGGTGCGCTGGTCAAATTCAACCAGTGCCGGATCGATAGCAGTTAAATCTTCGCAGGCGTACGGGCTGCCAAATCGTCCAAAGCGCGCGAAGGTGGTTGGAGTTGGATTGACCGGCAGCAAATGGAGAATTCGACAACCAAGGGTTTTGATGATGTGCGGGAGTTGTTTGGTGAGATCGCGCAATTTTCCTGAAGGCGGAATGACGGTGTAGCCACGTTCGTCGAGTTTTTTAAGTTGGCCTTCCAGTTTTTCGTCACGCGTTGTCCGCAATCTTTTCGAGTCGCCGAACATGCGCGTGAACGCGCAATAAATGGTGTTCGCAGTGCGATAACAATTTGGATGAACGGAAATTCCAATGTCCGCTCCGTCCGGCCAAATCTGTTTTCCCTGCTGATCCACGACGTAAGCTTTCGCGCGAAAATATCCCGGCTCAGTCAAAGGCAAGTCGATTTGCCATTCGCCCTCAGAAATCTTGCGCATGGGAAGGTCGCGCCAAAACGCAATCGACATGGGGCGTTTGCCAGCGTAGGAGGAAATAATTTCTTCCCGAGTGGCGGCGGCTTTGCCGAGATTGGTCCGCAGCAGCGCCTTAAAATCTTGCGGCGCATCGGCGCTGCGCAATTGAAATTGAATTTGATCACCGACGAAACGCAAGACGCGCTCGCCTGTCGTGGGTGTCATTTCCGGTTTTTGCATTGGGAATCTATTCCTTCACGTCCAGCCCGATTGCAATCCACTAAACGGCGGCTTTAAAATTTTGCTTCAATTGCATAATGCGTTGAAACGATTCGTCAATTCGCGTTTCGGAAATTTTTCCTGATTCGACGAGATGCAAAATAATTTTCAAAATTTTTTCACCGATGTTCGCGTCGTAGCTCATGTTGTTGCCGAAACAAAGAATGTCGAGACCGGCCTCAATGCCAAACTGAATCGCGTTTTCCAATCCATACTGCCCGGAGATCGCTTTCATTTCCATGTCGTCGCTCATGACGACGCCAGTGAAGCCGAGTTTGTCACGGAGAATTCCTTGAAGAATTGCTTTTGAAAGTGTCGCCGGCCGTTCTGGATCAAGCTTCGCGTTGAAAACATGCGCGGTCATCACCACTTCACAAAGTCCTGATTCGATGAGCCGCTGGAACGGAATTAATTCCCGTTCGTTCCACGTTTTCGTCACGTTCACCAAACCGAGATGCGTATCGCCCGTCGCGCTGCCGTGGCCGGGAAAATGTTTCGGGCAAATCAAAACGCGGTGCTTGCGATGCGCTTTGGCAAACTCAATGGCATGTTGCGCGACGATTTCCGGGTCAGAATGAAAACTGCGCTTTTTACCTTTAATGATTGGGTTGTCTGCGTTCGCATCAAGATCGACGACCGGTGCGAGATTTAAATTGATTCCCAACGCCGCGAGTGTTTTCGCGATCATCTCCGCGTGACTGAAAGTGAAATTCAGATCGTTCTTTTGGCCCAGTTCTTCGTGCGAAATTGTTTCAGGAAAACCGTAACTCGATTTCAACCGATTCACGCGACCACCTTCCTGATCGATGGAAATAAAAAGTGGTGTCCTGGCAAAACTTTGCAGCGAGTCAACCAACGCCTTCACTTGCGCGGGCGATTTAATATTTCGTCCCTGCAACTGAGTGTCCGCCATTTCCTGATCGAAGAAAATCACGCCGCCGAGATGGCGTTCGCTCGCATCTCTCACCACCGGATCGACTGGCTTGACTTCATAACCGCGAAAACCGACGAGCAGCATTTGGCCGATTTTTTCGCGCAGCGTGAAATTGGAATTGAGTTTGGTCATCGGCGAACTAGGTTACAAATCGAACAGCAGATTGAAATTTAAAAAAATAACAACTGGTTTCGTAGCCGCCGACGTGAGGAGGCGGTTTGGAGGTGAGAAAAATCCGGCTCCTCACGTCGGCGGCTACAACTCGAAGGGAAAAATTATGAAACGATTCTGTGCCATTATTCTTGGTCTCGCGTTGCTGAATTCGGCGCGAGCGGAAATCAAAACTAAAAACGTCGAATACAAACACGGCGACGCGACGCTGGAAGGCTTTCACGCCTACGACGATTCGACGCAGGGAAAACTTCCAAGTGTTTTGATCGTGCATCAATGGAAGGGGTTGGGCGCTTACGAAAAGGAGCGTGCGCAAATGCTCGCCAAGCTCGGCTACAATGTTTTTGCGGTGGATATTTATGGCAAAGGCGTTCGTCCGACGAATCCAAAAGAGGCCGGTGCGCTCGCTGGAAAATATAAATCGGATCGCAAATTACTGCGCGAGCGCGTGCAGGCTGGCTTGGATGAACTGAAGAAAAATTCCATGACCGACTCCAAAAAAATTGCGGCGATTGGATATTGTTTCGGTGGCACCACGGCTTTGGAACTGGCGCGCAGCGGTGCAGATGTTTCCGGCGTGGTCAGTTTTCACGG
>JBDSLX010000046.1:0-15757 GCA_039916145.1 Verrucomicrobiota bacterium
GAAATCGCCGAACTCGCCGACACGATCAACGGCATGATCGAAACGCTCGCGATTTTCGCCGATCAAGTAACGACTGTGGCGCGCGAAGTCGGTGTCGAAGGAAAACTCGGTGGACAAGCGAACGTCCCGGGCGCGGCAGGAACATGGAAAGATCTCACCGACAACGTCAATCAACTCGCGGCGAATCTCACGACGCAAGTGCGCGCCATCGCCGACGTTGCGACTGCTGTGACGAAAGGTGACTTGACCCGTTCTATTCAAGTTGCCGCGCAAGGCGAAGTCGCTTCGTTGAAAGACAACATCAACGAGATGATTCGTAATTTGAAAGACACGACGATCAAGACGAACGAACAGGATTGGCTCAAGACGAACCTCGCGAAATTCACGCGTATGTTGCAAGGTCAGAAAGACATGCTCACCGTCGGCAAATTAATTTTGTCGGAATTAGCGCCCGTCGTTTCCGCGCAGCACGGCGTGTTCTACACCATGGAGCAGCCAAAAGAAGATGCGATTGATGAGACGGAAAAAAATGAAGCGCACTTAAAGTTACTCGCGAGTTACGCGTTTAGAAATCGCAAAAATGTCGGCAACAAATTTGCGCTGGGCGAAGGATTGGTTGGGCAAGCTGCGCTGGAAAAAGAACGCATTCTGTTGACGAGTGCGCCACCAGATTACGTGCAAATTACTTCGGGACTCGGACAAGCGCCGCCCACAAATATTATTGTGTTGCCCGTGCTGTTTGAAGGACAAGTCAAAGCCGTCATGGAACTGTCTTCATTTGAGCAATTCAGTCCGACGCACCAGGTATTTCTGGATCAACTCGTTGAATCCATCGGCATCGTATTAAACACGATTGAAGCGAATTCGCGAACGGAAGACTTGCTTAAGCAATCGCAATCCCTCGCGAAGGAATTGCAGAGTCGGCAGGAAGAATTGCAGAATACGAACAAGGAATTGCAATCGAAAGCGAAGTTGCTCGCCGAACAAAATTCCGAAGTCGAACGCAAAAACACGGAAGTCGAACAAGCCCGCCAGGCACTCGAAGAAAAAGCCAAACAGCTTGCGCTCACTTCGAAATACAAATCGGAATTCCTGGCGAACATGTCGCACGAGTTGCGCACGCCGCTCAACAGCTTGCTCATTCTCGCCGACCAACTCGGACTCAACCAGGAAGGAAACCTCACGCCCAAACAAGTCGAGTTTTCCAAAACTATTCATGCGTCCGGTAACGACTTGCTCAGCCTCATCAACGACATTTTGGATTTGTCGAAGATCGAGTCCGGCACGGTCACGGTGGACATCACAGAATTGCGCTTCGTCGAGTTGCAGGATTATGTCGAACGGACGTTCCGTCACGTGGCCGATTCGAAGGCACTTGGATTTGGCGTCGAACTCGATATGGATTTGCCGCGACATATTTTGACCGATTCGCAACGTTTGGAGCAGGTTGTCTGCAACTTGCTTTCCAACGCTTTCAAGTTCACCGAAAAAGGTCGCATTACCTTCCGCATAGAATTGGCGACGCAAGGTTGGAGCGCCGACAACGACTTGCTCAACCGCGCACGGTCAGTGGTGGCCTTTTCAGTCAGCGATACCGGCATCGGTATTGCCCCGGAGAAACAGCAAATTATTTTTGAAGCATTTCAACAGGCGGATGGTTCGACTTCGCGCAAATACGGGGGAACCGGACTGGGCTTGGCCATCAGCCGCGAAATCGCGCGTTTGCTCGGAGGCGAAATCCGGCTGGCCAGCGCGTATGGCCAGGGCAGCACGTTTACCCTTTATTTGCCACACGCACACGTGCCGACGCCGATGCGCGCGACCAGAAGGGAAACGGATCGGGAAGCGTCTGCAACGACCATTGATTTAGCGACATCGGAAGTGACGCTGGAGACGGCTGAACTTATCGAAGCCTCGATAGATGATGATCGTGGGAGAATTGAGGCGGGAGATCGTGTCGTATTAATTATTGAAGATGATTCGAACTATGCGCGCGTTTTGCTGGAAACGGCGCGTGAGAAAGGATTCAAAGCAATCGTCACTCCCCGCGGTTCCTTGGCCTTGGCAATGGCGCGCGAACTAAAACCAGATGCCATTACCCTCGACCTTCATTTGCCCGACGGCGACGGCTGGCGGGTTTTGGATCGCTTGAAGATTGATTTGGCCACGAGGCACATTCCGGTCCACATCATTTCAGTGGACGAAGATGCGGAGCCAAACCGGACGCAGGGCGCGCTCGGTTATGTCATGAAATCGGATAAGAAGGAAACGTTGGATCAAGCCTTCACCGCATTGAAGGATTACATCGAACGACCGGTGAAAAATCTTCTGCTGGTCGAGGACGATGAAATTCAACGCGTGAACATCACGAATATAATTGGCAATGGCGATGTGCGCACGACGGTCGTTGGCAGCGGCAAGGCTGCGCTTGCTGAACTACAATCCCAAAAATACGACTGCATGGTCATTGATTTGGGTCTGCCCGATATGTCAGGCGTTGAATTGATTGAAGAAATTAAAAACGCGTCGGAGTTTCAATCCTTGCCCATCATCATCTACACGGCGAAGGATTTGTTAAAAGAGGAAGAGGCAAAGCTGAAAGGCTTGACCGAGTCGATTCTGATCAAAGACGCGCGTTCGCCCGAACGGCTGCTGGATGAGACGGCGCTTCTGTTGCATCGCAACACTTCAAAGTTGCCCGAACGTCAGCGTAAAATGTTGGAGAAACTGCACCACGGAGTTTTGGAAAACAAAAGCGTGCTGCTCGTCGATGATGACATTCGAAACATCTTTGCGATGACCAGCGTATTGGAGCGTTTTAAAATGAACGTGATCTCCGCCGAGAATGGAAAAGACGCCATCGAAACACTCATCAACAAAAAGGACATCGATATTGTTCTGATGGACATCATGCTTCCGACGATGGACGGCTACGCCACCATGCGCGCGATCCGGGAGATTTCAGATTTTGAAAACCTTCCCATTATTGCTGTGACCGCAAAAGCGATGAAAGGGGATCGCGATAAATGTATCGCCGCCGGCGCGTCGGATTATTTGTCCAAGCCCGTCGATGCTGAACAGCTACGGTCCGCCTTACGGCTTTGGTTGCATCGCTAGACTGCCATCCCAAATGAACGCTGTGGAAACGACTAATAGTTCAAAGTTGCAAAGCTCGGGCGAGAAGATTGCAAAACAGCCTGCTTCCAGCAACGGCCATTTCCAACCTAAGGAAAGCAAGGTCAATATCCTTCTCGTGGATGACCGCCCCGACAAATTGCTGGCTCTTGAGGCAGTCTTGAGCGATTTGAATCAGAACCTCGTCAAGGTTAAATCGGGCAAAGAGGCGCTGCGCGAATTGTTACACCACGAGTTCGCGGTGATTTTGCTGGATGTCGCCATGCCGATTATGGACGGCTTTGAAACCGCGGCGCTGATTCGCAAGCGAATGAATTCCGAGCACACGCCGATCATTTTCGTCACCTCTTTGAGCGATTCAGAAAATCATATTGCAAGAGGTTATTCCCTGGGCGCGGTGGATTATATTTTAACGCCCATTGTAGCAGAGGTGCTGAAAACAAAAGTTTCCGTCTTCGTTGAACTTTTCAAAAAAACCGAGCAAATCAAAGAGCAGTCGGCGCGATTTCGCGAGATCGAAGAAGCCGAACATCAGCGACAACTCGCCGCCGCAGTTGACCGCCTTGAACAGGAAACCAAGCGAAATCGCTTTTTCAATTTATCCATCGACTTGCTGGCCATCGCGGATTTTGACGGCTACATGCTGCAACTAAATCCCACGTGGCAAAAAACCCTCGGCTATTCGGAAGAAGAATTAAAATCCAAACCGGGGCTGGAATTTGTGCATCCCGACGACCGGCTGGCGATGCAAGAACAGTTGAACCATCTCAAAGCGGGCGATTCCACGTATTTTGAAGGACGCTACCTTTGTCAAGATGGCAGCCACCGTTGGCTCGGATGGACGGCGGCCCCGTTTCTTTCCGAACGGCTCATCTATATTTTCGCGCGCGACATTACAGCGAGAAAAGTCGCCGACGAAAAAATCGCGACATTGAATACCGAACTTCACCAACGAGTTAGTGAACTGACGCAAATCAATAAAGAGCTTGAGGCCTTCAGCTATTCCATTTCTCATGATTTGCGCGCGCCGATTCGGTCGATGCAAGGATTCGCCCATGCGCTGCTCGAGGAAGAAAAGTTGAGCGATTGCGGTAAAGATTACGCCGGTCGAATCTGCCACTCGGCCCGTTACATGGACCAATTGATTCACGATCTGCTCGACTACAGTCTTCTGGGCCGCACCGAATTGGCGAAAATTCCCGTAAATGTTGAGTCTGTCGTGGCCGAGGTTTTGATGCAAGTGGATGAGCAGATTCGCGAAAAGAAGGCGACCTGTATAGTTGGTTCTCCGCTCTATCCGGTGATGGCAAATCCTTCCACGCTTAACCAAGTCTTATTAAATCTCGTCGTGAATGGTTTGAAATTTATTGCGCCAGATGCGACGCCGAGAATTGAAATTTCCACCGAGAGACGCGACGGGTTTGTTCGAATCTGTGTCCAGGACAATGGCATCGGCATTTCGCCAGAATATCAGGAGCGTATTTTTGGTTTATTTGAACGGCTTCACACTAATCAAAATTATCCGGGGACAGGAATTGGTTTGGCGCTTGTCCGAAAAGGCGTTGATCGAATGGGTGGCCACGTGGGATTGGAGTCAAAATTTGGACAGGGAAGTCGTTTCTGGCTCGAACTTCCGGCGACCCCCGTGCATGAAGAAACCTTCGTGGCGCAAACGGTTTGAAATCCTGGAAGTTGTTCGCCCATTTTGATCAGGTCCCTCCGCCAAACATTAAAGTAGGTTTTAGAATTAAATCACCTTGCCATTCACTTGAGCAGCGATAAAAATCACGCCCCGTTTACGTGGAGAGATGGCTGAGTGGCCGAAAGCGCAGGTTTGCTAAACCTGTGAAGGAGTAATCCTTCCGAGGGTTCGAATCCCTCTCTCTCCGCCAGCTTCAATTTGCCACCTTGATCAAGTTTTCGGTAAATTTTTCCGATTTAGAATTCTGAAAAATTTATGTAAAAGTGAATTCTCGGAAGCGATTACGCATTATGACCAAATCTCTTTTCCGATCTGGGAATGTATAAACGATGTAACCGCTCCATGTAGATTTTCGTCACAATTTGTATGCTCAACCCTCTGCCTTCCTCGAAATGGAATTACGCGACGGCGGCGCATTTGCTGAATCGCGCTGGATTCGGCGGGACGCCAGCGGAAATCGAAAAGCTTGAGAAACTCGGCCCCGACAAGGCGGTGGATCAATTCGTCGAGTACGAGAAAGTTTCTGATTCGACGACAAATCCGACCTGGGCGCAGCCCGATCCGACGCGCATGGATAAATTTCTCGCCTACCGAAAATTACAGGGCGAGGGACGCGCAGATCTGACCGAGGCACAGCGCCGCGAATCTGAACAAAAGCGGCGGGAAATGTTTCGTGAGGAACAACGCAACCAACAAATGCGCATTTTGGAATTGCGCGGTTGGTGGTTGGAACGCATGGCAAAAGGTTCGCGTCCGCTTCAGGAAAAGCTGACTTTGTTCTGGCACGGCCACTTCGCGACCAGCGCGCAAAAAGTCAAAGATGCCTATTTCATGTGGTTGCAGAATGAAACTTTTCGGACCATGGGATCCGGCAATTGGTTGCAACTGCTCTACTCCGTCGCGAAAGATCCGGCAATGTTGCTTTGGCTCGATCAATCGCAAAGCCGTAAACAGCATCCTAATGAAAATTTTGCGCGTGAAGTGATGGAACTTTTTACGCTCGGAGAAGGAAATTACAGTGAAAAAGATGTGGCCGAAGCAGCGCGAGCGATGACCGGGTGGACACTGAACCGCCAAACGCAAAAGTATGAATATCGCGAGTTCATGCACGACGAAGGCGAGAAAACTGTTTTAGGCAAAACGGGGAATCTCAATGGGCTTGATGTTCTGAAACTAATCGTCGATCAACCGCAAGCCGCTCGCTTCATCACCGCGAAGTTGTGGAGATTTTTCGCCGCAGAAAATCCTTCACCGGAATTGGTTGAAGGGCTGGCGTCAAATTTTCGAAGTAATGGAAATAATTTCAAACCGCTTTTGCGGACCATGTTTCGTTCCGAAGAGTTTTATTCGGACGCGGCGATTCGCACGCAGGTAAAAAGTCCCGTGCAATGGCTGGTCGGCAGCGCGCGCATGTTGGAACGCGATTTGCCGCCATCGCTGGTTTGCACCCAGTTGCTCAGAAATCTTGGCCAGGAATTATTGATGCCGCCCAATGTGAAAGGTTGGGACGGCGGACTAAGTTGGATCACAACGAACAATCTTTTGAACCGTTACAACCAGGCGGCGATGCTGGTTTTGGCCGAGGGAAGCGTTGCGCCCAGTTCGCCAAATCAAAAAATCCGCAAAATTGAAGAATATGCCAACGGTCTCGCTAAAAAAATGCCTGCGGTGGACGTGAGTAAAATACTCAGTCCGGAAGAACGGCGCGATAAAAAGCTTTTGATTCCAGCTTTGGAGAAACGGTTTCTGCAAGCGAAGCTCAAAGGGAAACAAGCGCAAATTTTACGGGAATATCTCGATGGGCGCGGCGAATTGGACGATCAAGATATCCGCCACACGATTCGCCTCATCATGTCCACGCCGGAATATCAATTAACCTGAGCATAATATGAATAACGAAATTACTCTTAAAACGCGTCGTGAATTTTTGCGCAGTTCCATGCTCGGCGGTGCAGTGGCCTGGACGGTGCCGACTTTTCTGGCGAACACCTTTTCTGCTTTGCACGCCGAAGCGGCGGACTCGACCACGCAAATTTCTACCGGACGCGATTCAACCATTCTCGTCGTTTTGCAAATGGCTGGCGGCAATGACGGGCTAAACACCGTCGTTCCCTACAGCAATGATTATTATCGGAAGGCGCGTCGCTCTCTCTCTTTGTCCGCAAATGATGTTCTGAAATTGAATGATTCAATTGGGCTGCATCCGAGCCTCGCTGGATTTAAAAGTCTGTATGACACCGGAAATCTCGGAGTGGTCCAAGGCATAGGTTATCCGAATCCGAATCGCTCGCACTTTCGTTCCACGGAAATCTGGCAAACCGCGAGTGACTCCGAAAAGTTTGAAAGGTACGGTTGGATTGGCCGCTACTTTGACAACGCTTGCGCCGGTGCCGACCCGACCGTTGGCGTAAATGTCGGACGACAAATGCCGCAAGCGTTTGCCGCAAAAAAACCAATGGGCATCAGCCTCGACAATCCGACGAGCTATCGATTCATCAGCGGCGAAAAGGCGAAGTCCGGGGAAATGGATGCAGGCGAGAAATCTTATCGCGAGCTGAACAGCGTCGAAAGCGAAATGCAATCCGCCGAAGAATTAAATTCGGGTGCCAGCATCGGCGGCGTGGCGGGATCAATCGCACAGACCGGTTCGCCGCTCGATTTCATCGAACGCACTGCGATGGATGCGCAAGTCAGTTCCGACAAGATTTTGGCCATTAGCAAAAGAGTTGAAAACAGAGGCAACTATCCTTCTTCACAACTAGGCAGTTCACTCAAACTGGTTTCACGTTTGATCGCCGGCGGTTTGCCGACTCGTATTTATTACGTTTCGCAAGGCGGTTACGACACCCACACCAATCAATCTGGCGCCCATGAACGTTTGCTGCGCGACCTCGGTGACTCCGTGAAATCCTTTACGGACGATTTAAAAACTCAAGGAAACTTTCAACGCGTTGTTGTAATGACCTTCAGCGAATTCGGCCGACGCGTGAGCGAAAATGCCAACAATGGAACTGATCACGGCGCAGCGGCACCCATGTTCGTCATCGGAAATAAAATCAAAGCAGGTTTGCTTGGAAAATATCCAAGCCTTGCACCCGCTGATTTGCAGAACGGCGATTTGAAATACACCGTCGATTTTCGAACCGTTTACGCAGGCGTTTTGGAAAACTGGCTGAAAACCAAAAGTGAACCGGTGCTTGGGAAGAAATTCACGCCCTTACTAGTCGTCTAAAAATAGAAAGTACGGACGTTCTCGTCTGGATTTCTATTATTTTCTCAAATTAACTGAACGGACGGACGAATGTACCCGTCCTTTCCTTCTTTTCTAATCCAACCGGGATTGCCTAAGTTTGGCCGTGAACAAATGGGTCCACGAAGTCGGCCAGAGTATTCAGCGCAGGAATCTTTTGTGTCGCGGCCAATCTGTTTTGGTGGCCGTGTCCGGCGGACTGGATTCCATGGTGTTGCTACATTTGCTTGGCGCACTTTCTGAAACTTACAGCTGGAAAATTGTTGTCGCGCATTTCAATCATCAACTGCGCGGGCGCAGCAGCGGTGCGGACGAACGATTAGTTCAGAAAACCTCCAGGAAATTGAAACTACGATTCGTCACCGGTCACGGCGATGTTAAAAAATTGGCGAGGGCGAATCGGCTTTCAATTGAAATGGCAGCGAGAAAACTTCGACATGAATTTTTGGCGCGAGTGGCAAAAAAATTAGGAATCAAAACCATCGCGCTTGCTCACCATGCGGACGATCAGGTGGAACTTTTTTTCGTGCGGCTTTTTCGCGGCGCGGGAATCGACGGTCTGGCCGGAATGAAATGGAAATCTCCCTCGCCAGTTGATTCCACCCTCGAACTTGTTCGCCCGTTGCTCAATCAGCCCAAAAAACTTTTATGTGAATATGCAAAATCTGAAAAAATCCATTTTCGCGAAGACATCAGTAATGCTTCAATTGATTTTCAGAGAAACCGGATTCGCCACGAATTGATTCCGTTTTTGAAAAAGCATTATCAGCCCGCGTTGGAACGAACGACTTTGCGCGTCATGGAAATCCTAGGGGCAGAGTCCAGCCGCGCCAAGTCGGCGACTCTGGATTGGTGGAGCAGTAAATCCAAACCGAGCTTTTCCAACCTGTCGATTGCCCTTCAGCGCCGCAGTTTACGACTGCAACTGTTGGCTCAAAATGTTTCGACAAACTTTAAATTGATTGAATCGTTACGCGCAAAGGAAGGGCAATTCATCGAGGTAGGGGCGGAATTTTCGGTCGCTCGGGATTCAGAAGGACAGGTCCAAGTGCGCAAATCCAAAACTGCGGGATTTAAATCTGTGCCGCCCGGAAAATTTCACTTGTCGAAACTGCGAGGCGAAATCCTTTACCAGGGTACGAAAGTCCAATGGGCGATTTTGCGCAAGCGCGGAGATCAAGTTCTGCGCACCTCCAACTGCCTATTCTTTGACGCGGATAAAATCGGACCGAAAATAACCCTGCGCCTTTGGCAGGCCGGCGATAAATTTCAACCGATTGGAATGGCTGCTCCGGTAAAACTGCAAAATCTTTTCACGAATTTAAAAATTCCGAAAACCGAGCGTCACGAGCGAATCGTCGCCACTCAGGCACGTGGCGAAATTTTTTGGGTCGAAGGATTGCGTATTTCCGAAGGTTTCAAGCTCGACAACAAGAGCAGCCGTCGGTTGAAATGGCAATGGCAGCGCCTTTGACCGGCGGTTGCGGTTGGGGTCGGAGCATGGTAAGATAACGGGAACTTTTTATACAATGTCTGACGAACCTAAAACAGAAAATAAGACTGAGAAAAAGGGCGGCGGCGATTTTCGTCCGCGCACTCTGTTGATTTGGATCTGCATCATCGCTTTGATCAGCGCTTTGATGATGCTTCAGCACCGGACGGTAAAAAAGCCGAGGGACTTGTCCTACCTGGAGCTTTCTCAAAAAATCACGGAGAACCAAATTGTTCCTGGCACGGGTCAGATTGCCTACAATCCACAGTCTGCGTTGCAGAAAATTTCGGGAAGATATTACGAGATTGATGCGAAAGCTGGCAAAACAAACGAGGTTGATTTCAAGACCGAAGCGCGGTTGACCGATGAAATGTCGAAGGAGTTAAGCGACTCCGGCAAATTCCGAGAGCTTGAGCCTAACAACATGCTGCTCGGTATTTTAGGCACGCTTCTCCCGTTTTTGCTGCTCGCCGGCTTGATATATTTTTTCCTGATTCGCCAAATAAAGATGGCGGGAAAAGGCGCGATGAGTTTCGGCAAGAGCAAAGCGCGCATGTTGAATAAAGAAAAAAATAAAATCACATTTAAAGATGTCGCAGGTGTTGAAGAAGCGAAGGAGGAAGTTTCTGAACTGGTTGAATTTCTTAAAGATCCGAAAAAATTTCAAAAGCTCGGCGGGCGCATTCCCAAAGGCGTCTTGATGGTGGGCGCGCCGGGGACTGGAAAAACTTTATTGGCAAAAGCCATCGCGGGCGAAGCTGAAGCCGCATTTTTCAGCATCAGCGGTTCAGATTTCGTCGAAATGTTTGTCGGCGTCGGAGCGAGCCGAGTGCGCGATATGTTCGATCAGGCGCGCAAGAACACGCCTTGTTTGATTTTCATCGACGAAATTGACGCCGTCGGACGCAGTCGTGGACATGGTTGGGGTGGCGGTAATGACGAACGCGAACAAACGTTGAACGCACTCCTGGTGGAGATGGATGGTTTTGATACGCAAGACGGAATTATTATTATTGCCGCTACGAATCGCGCGGATGTTCTCGATCCGGCCTTACTTCGTCCGGGACGTTTTGATCGCCAAGTAATTGTCAGCCTTCCCGACATTCGCGGCCGCGAAGCGATTTTGAAAGTCCACGCAAAAAATGTGAAGCTTGATCCATCTGCTGATTTGGGTGTGATCGCACGCGGCACCCCTGGATATTCCGGTGCCGACTTGGCAAACCTTTTGAACGAAGCGGCTTTGCTCGCGGCTCGCACCGGCAAAAAAGCTATTTCTACCGTTGAACTTGAGGAAGCTCGTGTGAAAGTCCGCTGGGGCCGCGAACGCCGCAGTCTGGCCATGACTGACGAAAATAAAAAACTGACTGCCTGGCATGAAGCCGGTCACGCGTTAGTCAACGTGTTGCTAAAACACACACATCCTTTGCACAAGGTGACGATTATTCCGCGCGGACAATCGCTCGGTTCCACCTGGTCCTTGCCCAAGGAAGATCAACATAATTACGGACGCCTCCAGATGCTCGATGAAATTGCTATGACCATGGCGGGACGTATCGCTGAGGAACTTGTTTCCGGCGACCTTTCCACCGGTGCAGCGGGGGACATTCAGCAAGCGACAAATCTGGCGCGCGCGATGGTTTGCCAATGGGGCATGAGCGACAAACTCGGCATGGTGCAATACGGCAACGACAACGATGCCGTTTATATGGGACGCGACATGGTGCAACGCCAGGATTACAGCGAACACACTGCTCAAAATATCGATGCTGAAGTCAAGCGTCTTACCAGCGAAGGTTATCAAGTCGCAAAAAAATTAATCGAAGCGAATCGCGACAAACTTGAACTAATCGCCAAGAGCCTGCTTGAATACGAAACGCTCGACGGCGCTCAGGTGCAGGAAATTATCGACACCGGAAAATTCACGCCGCCGTCGCCAACGCCGCAAGTCGATCCGCCTTCGGGAGCGCAAGCGGTTACGCCATTGCCTGAAGTGCCAAAGCCGGTTCCACCGAAACTTCCCGGATTGGGCGCGCCTGCTCCCGCTGCGGCCTAGTCCAACTCTTGCAACCCTTGGGGAAATCTTTACGCTGGCGAAAATGATCATTGCGCCGTCATTGCTCGCCGCAGATTTCGCCTGCTTCGGCAAGGAAGCTCAACGCGCCGCCAAAGCTGGAGCGGATTGGTTGCACATGGACATCATGGATGGACATTTCGTGCCGAACATTTCTTTTGGCCCCGAAGCCGTGCGTGTTATTCGTCCGCTCACTAAACTGCCATTAGATGTTCATCTGATGTGTTCGCGTCCGGAAATTTTGTTGGAACCTTTTGCAAAAGCAGGCGCGGACCGCATCACTATCCATGTCGAACTCGGCGAACAAGTCACGCCCCTGACTTGGAAAATACGTTCGCTTGGAAAAAAAGTTGGCCTCGCGATCAATCCCGGAACCGCGATGTCGTTGCTCGAACCCTTTCTCGACAAGGTTGATTTGATTTTAATCATGACAGTGAATCCCGGATTCGGCGGGCAACCGTTCATCACGGAAACATTACCGAAAATTCAACAGGCCTTTTCCTGGCGAGCGGAAAAAAATCTTAAATATCGGATTGAAGTCGATGGCGGAATTAATTTTGCCACCACCAAAGAATGCGCTCATGCCGGAGCCGACACGTTCGTTGCTGGAACCGGCTTGTTCGGCCAACGCAGTCTCAAGGCCGCGATCAAAAAAATGCGCAAGATCGCAGAAAACAATTCTCCAATCAAAGAGTTGAACGTTCAGTTGGACAATGACCTTCTCCTGACTCCTGACTCCTGACTTCTGTATTCTTTCTTATGGCTGAAATAAAATTTGGAACCGACGGCTGGCGCGCAGTGATCGCCGAAGATTTTACTTTCGCGAACGTTGAGCGCGTGGCGCAAGCGACCGCTGATTATTGGAAGGAAAACCCTGTTGTCGGCACGGGAAAAAAAGCTGTCGTTGGTTACGACCGCCGATTTCTTTCCGATCAGTTCGCGCGCCGTGTTGCCGAAGTGCTCGCCGGAAACGGTT
The DNA here is from genome assembly GCA_039916145.1 of Verrucomicrobiota bacterium. Lineage (GTDB taxonomy): Bacteria > Verrucomicrobiota > Verrucomicrobiia > Limisphaerales > CANJXF01 > CANJXF01. Next base: position 12,627 of record JBDSLX010000046.1, read on the forward strand.
TTCAAGTCACGCTGACTTCAACGCCAACCTCAACACCAGCGGTTTCGTTCGCCGTCAAAGCCCAGCGCGCCTTCGGTGGTGTCATGCTTACCGCCAGCCACAATCCGCCCGCGTTCAACGGTTTCAAATTGAAAGCGCATTACGGTGGTTCGGCAGAACCCGCGATTTGTCAGGCGGTCGAAAGATTGTTGGATAAAAATCCGATACGCGCCATGCCTTTGGTTGAAGCGGAAAAGAAAAAACAAATCGTCATCAAAGATATTCGCCCGGCGCATTATGTCGCCGTAAAGAAGCTCGTCGATTTCAATCTCATCGCGAAATCAAAACTGCGTTTTGCGCACGACGCCCTTTTTGGCGTTGGCGCAGGTTGCTTCGATGAATTGCTCGCGGGAACAACTTGCCGCGTGACGACGCTTAATGGAAATCACGATCCAAACTTTGGTGGAATCAATCCCGAGCCGATAGCCAAAAATTACGTCAAGAGTGCGGCTTATTTAAAAAAACATCCGCACGATATTTGCCTTGTCACGGACGGCGACGCGGACCGCGTTGGCGGAATGGATGGACGCGGGAATCTTCTCACGACGCATCAATTGATTTGCCTGTTGCTGCATCATTATTTCGTCAATCGCAAAATGAAAGGCCGCGTCATCAAAGCGCTCACCACCACTTCGATGGTCGATAGGATGTGCACGCATTACGGACTGGAATTGGTCGAGACCGGCGTCGGCTTCAAATATATTTGCACCGAGTTGATGAAACCAAACGTGCTGCTCGGTTTTGAAGAGAGCGGGGGAATCGGTTTTCCGGGACACATCCCCGAACGCGACGGTATTGTTGCTGGAATGGTCTTGCTCGAACTGCTCGCGACGGAGAAAAAGTCTGTTAATCAATTGTTAAATAATCTGGAAAAACAATTTGGGCCACATCGCTATGACCGCATCGATACACATTTCCCACTGGAAAAGCGCGCGACCTTGATGGAATTCTGCAAAAACAATCCGCCGAAAAAACTTCTGCGCTCACCGCTGGCTCAGGTGAAAAGTTTCGATGGCGTAAAATTTCTCAGCGAAGACGGTTCATGGCTGATGCTGCGCGGTTCCGGCACAGAACCGATTCTTCGCATTTACGCCGAAGGAAAGAGCGACGCTGATGTGAAAGCTTTGCTCAAGCTCGGTGTTAGTTTGACGGGAAAGGTTTAAAGATCGTTCCAGGAATTTCATTTGATCGAAGGCGCAAAGAGCAACCAGACTTCCCGTCTTTATTTCCTTGCCAAAAATCTTCCTACTACTCGTTGAAAAGGGTTCGTATCACGATTACTTTCTACCAGTTAAATTATGTTAGAAAACCGTGATTATATGCGCGACCGCGATTCTGGTGGCGGCGCGTGGCGATTTCGATGGTCGGCCTGCGTTGCGTTGATGGTCGTGCTGACCGTAATTTTTGCGCTCCAATGTATCAACGACGTTTATATCAATGGGGTTGAAGGTTGGCTGGCGCTGACTCCATTTGCTTTGATGTCCGGTTATGTCTGGCAATTTCTCACATTTCAGTTCCTGCACGTCAGTCTCTGGCATCTCATTTGCAATTTACTGGGCCTATGGTTTTTTGGCCGCTTCATCGAATCCGTTCTGGGGACGAAACGATTTCTCGTGGCTTACTTCGCCTGCGGTGTTATCGGCGGGCTGTTGCAATGTGCGTTGATGATTGTGTTTCCTAACCATTTCGCGCCCTTCGTTTATGGTGCGTCCGCTGGAGGAATGGGCATTTTCGCCATTTTTTGCAAGTTGCAGTCTGATTCTGAAATTCGTTGGAATTTTATTTTGCCGATCCGCGCCGAGATCCTTCTCTGGATAACGGCGGGTATTTCTTTGTTTTTCACACTGGTGCCTTCCGGTCGCGGTGGATTCTCCGCGCACGCCGCGCATCTCGGTGGAATTATTGCAGGGTTAGCTTGGGTTAAACTTGGCTGGCATCGCGATTTTGTTCAATTGCCTTGGGAAAATTGGTTTCGCCTTTGGCGTTCGTCCCGACCTCGTCAGCCCCAACCCGAACTGTTGCGTTCCGCTCCTGTCCCAAAAGGCTCGTGGCGTAAAGCGAAGTCTGTGTCAACGCCCAATGAGGAGGTTCCGTCTGCTGAATTCATCAGCCAGGAAGTGGATCCGATTCTCGACAAAATTTCCGCACAAGGCATCCACAGCTTGACCGATCGCGAACGCCAAATCCTCGACGCTGCGCGCAAGAAAATGGCGCGGAAATAGCCGAGAGCCGAAGCCAGGTTTTTTGGACTTTCATCTAAAAGCGGTCAGAGGACTACCGCGCTCCAAGACGCGGGCGCGGTTTCTCGTAACTCTCAATATTCGCGACAGCGTCTTGCACTGCGCCTGTCCTCTGGCGCTTTTGGCCGCGACATTGAGACACACTCAACTCTCGACTCTCGCCCTTCGCCATTTTAATTTCGCCCGCATGATTCAACGCTATTCGCGTCCGGAGATGCGACAAATTTGGACGGACGAAAACAAATTAAAAATCTGGCTGCAAATCGAACTGCTCGCCACGGAAGCGCTCGTGGCCGAAGGCGTCGTTCCCAAAAAAGATTTTGCCAGCATGAAAGCTGGCGCGGACAAATGTTTCGCCGACACCAAAGCTCTAACTGAACGCGCCAAGGAATTGGAAAAAACTCTCAATCACGACGTCATCGGTTTCACAACCGCTGTCGCGGAACAGATCAATTCGCAATCCAGCCGCTGGCTCCACTTCGGTCTGACCAGCAGCGACATCGTGGACACGGCGTTTGCGGTGCAGATGACGCAATCCGCCGACATCCTCATCGACGACGTAAAAAAGCTTCGCGTCGTCATTGCGAAGAAAGCCAAGGAACATCAATTCACGCCTTGCATCGGACGCAGCCACGGCATTCACGCCGAGCCGACGACGTTTGGTTTAAAGATGGCGTTGATGCACGACGAATTTGGCCGCGCCATCGAACGCCTGCAACGCGCCCGCGAAGTTGCCGCCATCGGAAAACTTTCCGGCGCAGTCGGCACCAGCGCGCATCTTTCGTCCGACATCGAAGCGCACGTTTGTAAAAAATTGGGATTAAGACCCGCGCCGATTGCCACACAAGTTGT
>JBDSLX010000047.1:0-10332 GCA_039916145.1 Verrucomicrobiota bacterium
CGCCGGTGAAGCGCGGCAATTCCGGCAGCGACACCGCTTTATATTTTTTTAGAACGGCTTCGATGACTTCCAAACCGTCCTTTACGCATTTGGCGCAATCGGTGTTGTCGTCGTGTTTAACGGCAAATTTTTCAACGACTTTTCCGTTTTCAATGACTTCGATGCGATGGCCGATTTGTTTAATAACCGCGCGCGGATTGCAACCGACAAATGAATAACGCCCGATGTGTTCGCCGCCTTCGACCGATTCAAAAAGAAACGACTCGCCTTGTCCGCGAATTTTCCGGTAGGCCGAAAGCGGCGTCTCGAAATCAGCGAGGATTGTGCGAGTCACGGGAATGAGATTTCCCTGTTTCGTCAGATTCAAAAATTCAGATTGCGTCGGGTGATACATACGAGCCGCGTTAATTTGTGCGTGGTTGCGACGTTAGTAAACTGGAAATACAGAAGCAAACTCACATCGAAGAACGGTTATCCGGCGCAAATTAAAACTAACCGCTCCCATAGATTCGATTGAAAAGGAGATAAATCTCAGTCCGCTTGCTGGAAATCCCGCTGTCGGCGTGCTTCGTACAGAAAAACGGCTCCGGCGCTGCTCACATTCAACGAATCCTCACTGGCAGGCATGGGAATTGCCACCTCCTCATCACAGGTGTTTAAAACTTGTTTGGAAATTCCGTAGGCTTCGTTGCCAAAGACAATGCAGCAATCCGCCTTGAAATTCGCCTCCGGCAAAATCCTGCTGGTGCGGTGAGGGTGCGCGGCCACGGAACGAATTCCACGCCGCCGCAGTTCCTGTAATGTTTCGACCAAATCAAGCTCTTCCAGAACCGGAAGTTTGAAAATGCCGCCCATGGAACTGCGAACCGCCCGGCGCAAAAACGGACTGCTTGAACTTTGGCTGACTAATAAACCGTGAACGGAGAAAGCCGTGCAGTTTCGTACGAGAGTCCCCAGGTTTTCCGCGTTGCTAACGCCGTCGATGGCAACGAAGAGATTTGGCTTTGGACTTTGCGCGATAATTTCGTCCAGGGTGAGAGGTTCGGGAATTTTCGCCACCGCCATGAGGCCTTGGAACATGCTAAAACCAGTCAAACCTTCGAGGACGGATTTCTCCGCGACGAAAATGTGGATTTCTTCATTCCGCGTTTTCAAAGACGGCTCGAAAACCTCCAGCCATTCTGGAGTCAGCAAAACAGAAACGACGACGAGGGATGTTTCCAGAAGTCGCCGAAGGGTGCTTTCCCCTTCGGCGACGAAAATGCGCTGTGCGCGATGCTCGGCTTGCCGTCGCAAGGTGCGATACGGCTGAAGTTCTGGAAGATCGAGCGAAGAAATATTCTGGACGTGCAGCATAGCTCGACTGCACTTCAGATCTTTTATTTCGGCTTCAATTCGTTGGTTTGGCCGGGACGAATGACTTCGATCTTCGCGCCCTTCTTTAATTCGTCGGCGGAAGGAACTTTGATGATTTCGCCGCTGACAGCCTGGCTGGACTCAGCCGGGGGCGGTTTGATTCCGACCAGTTCAAGTTCGAAAATCAAGACGGCGTTCGGAGTGATGGAGCCGCGGCCCTGTTCCCCGTAGGCGAGTTCGGATGGGATATAAAGTTCCCACTTCGACCCGACCGGCATCAATAGGAGCGCCTCGGTCCATCCTTTAATGACTTCGCCCGTGACAGCGGCTTCAAAAGGCTGGCCGCGTTTGTAAGAGTTGTCGAATTCTTTCCCGTCGATAAATGTGCCTCTGTATTGTGCGCTGACCCTGTCCGTGGCTTTGGGTATCGCGCCTTTCCCTTCAGTAATAACTTTATATTGTAATTTGTAGGTCTGTTCGTTCAATTTTACCGGATGAATTTTCACGCCGGGCTTTTTCGCGTTCTCGGCCAGGAAAGTTTCGCCTTCCTTTTTATTTTTTTCGCCCTGTTGTTTGCGTTCCTCTTCCCGTTTGGCGCGCAAGTCATTTTGCATGGCCATCATGGTTTGGCGGGCTTCGTCTTCAGTGAACCGCGTTGGGCTGCCAGACAGAACATCTTTTATGGCCTTGGCCAGCGTATCCACGTCCACGTCGATGGATTGTTGTTTGATGCTGTTGCCAATATTCATCCCAATGGCGTAGCTGACACTGTTCTTGTCTGTTTTCGCTTGGGGAGCTTTAACCGGCTCCGGCGCCTTTTTTTCCTCGGCGCGCGTTTGGAGCGCGAAAAGTCCTGTGATCAAAACTGCGGTCAATACTGATTTCATGTTCAATTTCCTTTTTGTAACGGGTGCATCGCTGCGTTTGCCCATCGTGGGCAAGGGTTGAATTACCACATGCCTTCAGTCGTGTCTAGGGTGACGACTCTCTTCAGTCAAAAGAAATGCGGGGCAGCAACGGATGACGCGCCTGCAATTTCACAATCCAAAAGAAAAGGCGCATTCGCCAGCGCATCGCCCAACCGCCTTCTACTTCGCCCGCCAACGCCGCATTGACGGCGGAAGCGAGTTGGAACTTTTCGCGCGGCTCGAGAAAAACTTCCATAAAAGGCGTGGTATAGAAATGTTCTACCATTTCCCAATAAAATCTCATGGCGTGCCCGACGCGCTTTTCGTAATGCGCGAAGCGCTTGGCGCCAGAGTCGCCCGCAACTAACGTGTCGAGCACCGTTTGCGCTGCAAGCTTACCCGAATGCATCGCCAGATAAACCCCCGCAGAAAAAATCGGGTCCATGAATCCAGCCGCGTCGCCCACGCGCAATAATCGTTCCCCCACGAGCCGCCGATTGTAATACGAAAAATCGCTGGTCACGTGGATCTCACCCACGATCTGGGCAGTCTCCATTCGTTCGCGCATCGGCAGACTCGATTTCCACATTTCATCGAACATTTCTGACGGAAGTTTTTTGGCTGCCGCGAATTCCGCCTGGTCCATGACGCAGCCAACGCTCACTTTTTCCCTTGAAAGCGGAATCAACCAAAACCATTTATTCTGCAAGCGAACGATAATGGTGTCTCCGGCTTTTTCACCGGCATCGACGCGCACCCCGGTGAAATGCCCGAATACGGCGAGCTTTTTCAAAGACGGATGGATGACCCGCAAGCCATCCTGGTTTCCGGTCAGGTTGCTGCGGCCGCTGGCATCGATCAAAAATTTTGCGCGCAACGGCTCCGCTTTTCCCAAACCGTTCCGGCCTTCGACACTCACTCCGTCTGCGTCGGCAGCAAACCGGGTGACCGTCCAACCTTCGCGCACTTCTGCGCCGCTGGCTTTGGCGTGTTTCAGCAAAATATGGTCAAACGTCGCCCGCTCTACTTGAAACGCTTCCGGTTCACGGGTGAATTTCCCCATCGCGAAGACCAGCTTGATTGATTTGCGTCCGTTGCCCAGATGAAACTGCGCTCCAAATTTCCTGGGAAACCCAGCCGCTTCCAAGGCGGGTAAAACGCCCATTTCATCGAAGAGCCGTCGATTGTAAGGCAGGAGCGATTCGCCGATGTGGAAGCGCGGGAAAAACTCTTTTTCCAACAGGAGCACGCGTTTGCCGGCGCGCGCCAGAAAAGTCGCCGCCGCGCTGCCTCCCGGCCCGCCGCCAATAATTAACGCGTCATAAGGACAATCGGTCATCGCCCAATGAAACGGGAAAACCCCCCGGCGGACAAATCCAAATCTTTGGATAAAACGAAACTACAGCGACCATCCATCATTCTGGCGAATCATTCCTGGGAAATTTTTGTGGAAATAAAAATTAACAGGCGAGCACTTTGTCTCGTTTTCTATTTGTTAATTCGGCTACTGCCTCCATCAATTCATTTAACTGCGGTGGCTTACCCAAAACCAAATCCACGTGGTCGGGCAGGTGACCGTCAGCTTCCATCATGCTGCCCCAGCCCGTCAGCAACATCACCGGCGTGGCCGGGGATTCGCGCTTGATGGTTTGCGCGACTTGCCGACCATCGATATTGGGCATGCCGAGGTCGGAAATAATCAGGTCAAAGGGTTCACTTTCCGCGCGCGCGGCTCGAAAGGCATCGATGCCGGCCTTGCCTCCTTCGGCGACCTTGACACGGTGTCCGCCAATACCGAGAAGCTCTTGCATTAAATCCCGCAACACCGGTTCATCGTCGATGTAGAGGATACGCACGCCAGAAGCTGAAGCCAGAGCGGCATGTCTTTCTTCGAGAACGTCAGTATCGCCCGGCTTATAAACTGGAAACACCAACCGCATGGTTGTGCCTTTTCCAAGTTCGCTTTCGATTTCAATGGCACCTTTTTGTCGTTCTACGGTTCCGAAAACCATGGCCAGTCCCAATCCGGTTCCTCCCGCATGGCCCTTCGTAGAGAAAAAAGGTTCAAGGCAGCGTTTGAGCGTGTGTTCGTCCATTCCCACGCCAGTATCATTCACTTCCAATATAACTCGTTCCGTTCCTTTGTAACGCGGGTCATCTCCCACTGTAACTGATGTGCTTAAGGTAATAACTCCGCTTTGCGGCAGTGCATCAACCGCATTGAGCAGTAGATTTGTCACGGCCTCGCGAAGTTCAGATTCATTGCTGAAAATATGAGGTAAATCTTCAGCCAACGAGGTTTCAATCGTAATGGAAATGCCTTTGCCTTGCGGAATATCGCGCCAGCGCGGGCGGGTCATGTCGATCACCTGCTGGACGATCCGGTTCAGGTTCACCGGTTCCCGCGGTTCGGTCGTTCCTCGCTTTCGATAAAACTCCCGGATGTTCGCTACAATTCTCGCGATGTCTTCCCCCGCAGTTTTGATGCATTCCAGATAGTGTTTGGCTTTTTCGCTCAAATGCTCCGTGCGCATCACCAACTCCGTATAGGCGACGACTGGAGAAAGCGCGTTATTGATGTCATGCCCGATTCCGCTCGCCATTTGGCCCAGTGCCCGCAAACGCTCTTGTTGCGACACGATATGCTGGGTCTGTCGCAACTCGGTATAAACCTGTTTTAAATCGCCGGTCAGTTGTGCTTGCGACAAGAGTGTTTGAAATTTTTCTTCCGTGGAAAAAATTTTTATTTCCAGTTCACGTTTGCGTCCCTTGGCCCGGGTGATCTTTTCCAACATGCGCCGCGCGCCCATCTGCACTTCTTCGAGCATCAATATCACCATGCCGAAGGCGATGAACAACTGCAGCACCGCCGCCAGGCAAAAACTCATGCTCACGAGCGACGCCCGGTCATTGAGAAGCGGAAATCCGCATAAAAACACTCCCCATAAAGCAAATCCAATGCACAACATGGATGCGCCCACATAGGGCCGACGCTTACGCGTCCGATAGAACCCAAAGGCCGCCGTCACGCTGGCCAGCCCCGTGAGACAAAAGATAGGCAGTTGGATCCAGAGAATGTCATCCAGAAACTGGTTGGCGGCGCAACTCCAAACTAGAATGAATACCATGAAGAGACCGAATAGAGTTGTGCGCGCTGGCACTCGTAGAAAAACCAGACTGCCCCAGAAAAGAAATACGCCCGAAGTCCCAATGCACCATTGTTTTCCTGCTTGCGTCCAGCTGCCGATTTCGATGTCCGTATAAACTAATCGTAGGATCAGCCAAAGCGCGTAGAAAATCCAGGCTGCTCCCCAAATGCCAAAATAGCGCCGTTGGGAATAGCGGTTCAGATACAAGAACAGAATCCCCAACATCAAAACGGTGCATAAAGAGAAAATCTCAGTGGGCCGCGCATACTCGGGCGGTAAGATGAAATCTAACGCGGTTAAGTGCATCCGCCGGGATTAGCAAATGTCGAGCCGTGGAATTCACAGAAACGCAACGGACAACGTACGGCGGCTGAGGGCAGCGCCGGTTTGGAATGCGACATCATCTATGTCCATTGCATAGACATTTACCATCTTAGGTTGGATTTATTGAGAATTCCATGCCCAGTATCCTGTTCTTTACGGGCTTTTCTTCAATGGCAGCTTTTGTGCTAAAACCGGGCGCTCGACGAGTGCTTTATTCCTGTGTGGAAGGCCCATCGCCTTGGGAATGCCCTGAAATGAAAACAGTCACTGAAACTAAATTTAAAAAAAACCGGCTCGCTTTTACGTTGATTGACGCGGTGGTCGGCATGGGCGTCCTGGGCATCGTCATGATTTCGCTTTTTGGAAGTTTCACTTTTGGATTCAGCGTCGTAAAACTTTCCCGCGACGAACTCAGGGCCACCCAACTTCTTCAGGAAAAGATGGAAACCATTCGCTTGTATAACTGGAACCAGATCAACCAGCCCAACTTCGTCAAACGCAACTTTGAAGCGCCGCTCGGGACCAATGGCCCCGTTTATTTCAGCGGCAAAGTCACAATTCTCGACAACACTTCGCCGAAGTTTCCCATCACTCAAAGTTACGGAAATAACATGAGGCTCGTCAACGTGAGTCTTGAGTGGACCAACAACAATGTCAGACGAACCCGCGAAACATCCACCTTCGTTTCCCGTTATGGACTGCAAAACTACGTTTACTAAAAACTTTTGCCGCGCTATGACATTGGTTGAGGTCATGATCGGGATGGGAGTGGGTTCGCTCGTCCTGCTCGTCCTGGCGTCACTCACCGTTTATAGCTCCAAAAGCCTTTGCTCGCTGGTAAACTACACGGATTTAAATCAGGGAAGCCGCATGGCTCTGGACATCATGACCAAAGAGATCCGGCAATCCCGCGGTCTGATTTCCCGCACTCCGACGTCGCTTGAATTTCGATTGGACCAGGCTGGGACCAAACGACTGGTCTATGTTTGGGATAAGTCTGCGAAAACCTTCTCCCAGGTGAAAATGGGGTTCACCAATGTTTTATTGAATGATTGCACCTATTGGACAAACACCCTTTTCCAAAGAACACCCACGTATAATTCCTGGGGGCTGATTGCGGCCAGTACGCCTGTCCAGGCAAAGTTAATCCAACTCAATTGGGTATGTGCTCGAGACCGGGTCAACGCTACGAACAGCGAGAGCGTTCAATCCATGAGAATCGTGATTCGCAAAAAGGTCAACTAGCCATGAAGATTCACCTTAAACAGACCGGCGGCAACGTCTTATTTGCGACCCTGGTTACGACTACCTTGATTGGCTTTTACCTGGCGAGCTACCTCACGATGGTGCGCACGGAAAACCAATTCACCCAGCGGTCGGGAACCTGGAACATGACTATTCCTGTCGCTGAAGCTGGAGTAGAAGAGGCCCTGAGTCACCTGAAAACGATTCAGACCAACCTGGCGTTTCTCAATAGAAATGATTGGGAATTGGTCGATGGCCGTTACTACACGCTCAAGCGCTGGCTCAGCACCAATGAATATTTTGTGGTAGGAATTTTTCCGCAAAACCCTCCGGTCATCGTCTCGGAAGGCTTTTCCAGGCCTTCGCAACGCACGAATTTCGTTTCTCGCACGATTATGGTAGTCACCCGGCTCAATATTCTTTTTCCCTATGGAATGGTGGCGGACAAAAACATGAGGCTGAACGGCAATAACATCGAGGTCGATAGTTTTGATTCTTCCGACCCTAAGTACAGCACCAATGGAAGGTATGATAAGAGCAAAAGAAAAGATAACGGGATGCTCGTCACTAATTCCCAATTAACCAACGAATTTTATTTGGGCAACGCCAAAGTTTGGGGAAAAATTGCCAGCGGCCCTGGCGGCGGTTTCGAGAAACGCCCCAACCTCACCGTCGGCAACATCGCGTGGCACGCCGGAGGCAACAAAGGAGTCCAGCCGGGGGCTTACACCGACGACGCCAATGTGAGCCTGATCGAAATTGAATCCCCCATCACCTCCGCGCTGATTCCTCCGCCCGACTTGCTCAAAAATTATAAATACGTCCTCGGCAGCGGAGACTATCAGATTTCGGCTCCGTTCAAATTCGAGGGCGGGAACGTGTTGGTCACCGGCAAAGCCCGCCTCCTGGTGACCGGGGATTTTGATTTCAAAAGCACTATTACCATTCAGACCAACGCCAGTCTTGAACTCTATATGGCGGGGAGGAGCGCCAGTATTGGCGGCGGCGGCATCCAAAATAACACCGGTGTGGCGGCCAACTTTGTGTACTACGGCCTGCCTTCCAATGAGAATTTTACCTTCGCCGGCAATGGAGAGTTTACCGGGTGCATTTATGCGCCCAATGCGGTCTTCACTCTCAGTGGTGGCGGCAGCGGTTCCAGCGATTTTTCCGGCGCGAGCGTCACCAAGCAGGTCGTGATGAACGGCCAGTATGAATTTCATTATGACGAAAGGCTTGGGAAATTCGGCCCCAACAGCGGCTATCTGGCCGATTCCTGGGATGAAATCAACTACACCTGGGAACAAATCCGCGCCCAGAAACTCAACGCCAACCAGTTGCAATAACAAAAGGTAATCCACCTGACCTTTTCGCCGCCAGGTGGAATTCAGTAGTGTAAAACACCAGAAATTTCGCATCCCCAATTCAGGGACGTACCGATACCCAAATAACAGCGGAGAATTTTAACTGGGCTTGTTGTTAAGGGGAAGACAACGGAACGCGGTTTGTTGATGTTTCGGATGGCGTTCCAAATGAATAATAACATCTCGTCGCATTATGAAAAAAATCGCTCAACCAACCTGTAACGAATCCAACTTTGTCGGCAATCGCCGGGAGGGTTGTCTCGATCTCGTCCGGCATGATCAAAAAACATTGCGCGAGAAATATCTGATTGGCCCCCCTCGCCCCTGCGCCGCCGGTTCCGCCGATGAACTGAAACACCAAGGTTTTGTGGGACTCTACCTGCGGCCCGCCCTCCGAAAACCCTTCCGCGTTGCCTACGAGAAATCCTTCCTGGAATTCTGGTAGCAACCAGCCTGTTCGTAAACCGGCGGAATTTAATATTCTCATTGAGGGCAGGGATTGGCGGGTCAGGCGCGGCTCTCAGTGGGCGAAGGCTCTCTCCGTTCTTGAAACGGCATGGCCGGGGTGGGGGTTTCTTTATGGCAAAGAATTCCGTCGGTGATTTCCAGCCCCAACGAAGGGAGGACGAAAACCAGCGCACCGAAAGTCAACGGCGCCAGAAAACAGGCGCAGTGAGTCAATTTCAGATTATCGACCATCGTGCGTTCCAATGGCGAATCCACCAGCATCAGGAGGGGGATGGTTCGCGTGGACGGCGCTTGCCGCATTTGTTGATAAAGCTGCAAAGGGTTTGGGTCCTGAAAATCCAGATGCAGGATGACCAGATCGGGAGGTTCCGTGAGTTGGAGGAGGTGATGGGCGCCACGGGCCGACTCCGTCGAAAGAATTTCCGCGCCGCAACGACTCAAGGCCACGTGAGCCGCCTCCCGTTCGAGCGCGTCGCCGACCACAAGTAAGATGCGCGATATTATTTTCACCCTGAAGGAAACTAACGAGCTGCAGGATGCAAAATGCAATCTGCTCTTCACCTGAAATTTCCATCAGGGAAAATGGAGGGGCCATTTCCGATGGCAAAGGTTGTCCCCGAATTAAAGCGCGTGCATGGGGGGAGATTACAATGTGGGCGGCAATGATGGCCAGTCTGGCGCGAGGACAAGCAACCCCCTGTGGGGGATTGCTCTGTTGCCCCACATGCGAGGACCTGTTAATATAAAACGACGCCATTGGTTGATGGTTGGCGTTGTTTGGTTGCAGCCGTCCGTGCTTGGTGTTTTGCCGCGCGGGCGGCTTTTCGACGATGATCCCTGAGCCATTGCCCAACCCCAATTAAGTCCGGTTAATTTTTTCTTTGCCGTCCGCTTTTCCGTAGAGATCTTCGACTTTACGGTTTTTCTCCAACAGTCCAAAACGAGGAGGCAGAGTTGTTCAAAATCCTGAAGGGTCTTCACGTTCTCCTGGCATTGGAGGAACTCCTCGTGGTGCAACAAAAACTCCAATTCGTTTTTCTTAAAAGAAAACGTCAAAAGCTTCTCACAAGCAAATTTTGTCATAACCCTTCCCCGACTCGAGTAAGACACAGAACTAAATCAAGTCCATTCTGACCCCTCTTTAAACTGGCGAACCCGATTAATCACTCCATCGTACCCTCCACGGCGCTCTGCCGAGACGCCGCTACGACCCACGGTTTTTGCAGTGGTCTTATAATGTCTGCTTTTCGTCGTTTCCCCCACTTGGCCCGCTAAAATGCTCAACTTTTGACGCAAAAAATTTCAGTGGTTTGGATGGAGTTTTGTTGGGCCTCGCGATCAATGACCCGCCGGAGATGGGTGAGGTGCAGCAGATTAGAAATAAGTTGAACGACGCCATCAACGCCTTGCATCGCTGACGGTTTGGGCGCAAGCCGGAGGGTTGGGGCGTGCCCGTTTTTTCAAATTTGACAATTGTCCCGCCAAAGACAGACAGGCCACGGGGAGGTTCGGAACGGT
>JBDSLX010000048.1:0-20889 GCA_039916145.1 Verrucomicrobiota bacterium
GATTGTCGAGCTTGCCGCTTTGCTCGGCTTCAGCGCGGGCGTGTTCAAAAAGTTCGGCGTAATTCACGCCTGCCGGACACGCGGTCACGCACGCCAGACAACCGAGGCAAAAATACATTTCGTCACCAAACGTTTTGGTGGCTTCCATCCGATCATCGGCAATGGCGCGCATCAACGCGATTCGTCCGCGCGGACTGTTGCGCTCCAATTTCGTCGCGTCGTAAGTCGGGCAAGTGGGAAGACAAAGCCCGCAGTGCATACATTGCTGCACGACGGAATAATCCAAGTCGCGGAGGTGTGAAACGCGATTTGAAGGAGAGATGTGATTGGGGATTGTCGGTATCAAGCGAATCAAAGGGCGCGATAAACTTCCGAACGATGCCGCACACGATAGATGCGGATTAATTTTTGCTCGTGATAAACCCAATACAGAATTCGGTAATCTCCGATTCGTAACTTGCAAAGTCGGCCTAAATCATCAGGCATTCCGGTGAGTCGGCGATGAAGAATTGATTTTGCATTTTGACCGAGCCATAAAATTTTTCGTTCAACGCTCACGCCTGTCACCGCATCAAGCGCGTCAATTTGCCGGGCTGCTGCTGTGCCTACTTCGATTTCGTAGGACATGGCAGAAGTCGCGGCTTGAACGGTTTAAATTTTCCCGCAAGGTCTTCGGCGCGCGCCTGACGCAGTTCGCGCATGATTTTGGGATTGTTTGCGGTAAGCCAGTCCTCCAGTTCTTCCAGCGTGTCCACCGATTCCAAAATCTTAACCGGAATTTCCACAACTGCCTGCGACGATTTCATGCGCTCAATGTAGATTCGAATCAAGAACGGGCAAAGAAAATTCATCCGCGTGATATGAACTGCGCACCATCGGACCGCTGGCGACATGAACAAAACCCATTTTCTCGGCGGCGGTTTTGTATTCAGCGAACTTTGCGGGCGAGACGAATTCAGCGACTGGCAAATGTTTTAATGTTGGCTGGAGATATTGGCCGAGTGTGAGGATGTCGCAATTCGCGCGGCGCAAATCTTCCATTGCTTCAAACAGTTCTGTTTCCGTTTCGCCGAGACCGAGCATCACGCCGGATTTTGTGTGAATTGTGCCGCCGCGTTTTGCTTTCACTTTGGCGAGAACAGAGAGCGAACGTTCGTAAGTTGCGCGATGGCGAACCGATGGCGTGAGGCGGCGAACGGTTTCCAAATTGTGATTGTAAATATGTGGGTTCGCCGAAAGCACTGCGCCGATGGCAAAATCTTTGTCCAAAAAATCAGGAACCAAAACTTCGATGATGATTCCGGGATTCAGTTCACGAACTTTCTCTATGGTTTGACGAAAATGTTCCGCACCGCCATCGGGCAGATCGTCTCTTGCTACTGCGGTGATCACGACGTGTTTGAGTTTCATGCGGCGCGTGGCTTCGGCGACGCGTGCGGGTTCGTCGGTTTCGAGGGCCAACGGCTTTGCTGTTTTCACGGCGCAAAATCCGCAGGCACGCGTGCAGTTTTCTCCGGCGATCATAAACGTCGCTGTGCCTTTGCTCCAACATTCCCAATGGTTTGGACATTTCGCGCTTTCGCAAACGGTGTGGAGCTTCAATTCGTCCAGAAGCGAGCGCGTGTGGGCAAATGTGTTCGAGGTCGGCAGTTTCAGCCGGAGCCATTCTGGCAGGCGCGGACGCGGACTGATTTCTGTCGTAATCTTAATCATCACTCTGATCCTAAAAATAATCTGCCTTGCTTAGTTTCAATCCAACGGACGTCGTCCAAATGCACGGCCCACTCCGGTTGGTTTTCACTCGCCGTGAACGAGTGTATCCATTTTCCTTCGGAAAGCTGAATATTAAGTTCGGGCAAACTACCTACCAATGAAATCTCCTGAATAAAATTGTGAACCAAAGTTGAAATACCGCGATTTATTTTACGATCGCCACTTGAACTTCCAAATAAAACCGAGCGTTTCCCTTCAACTCTCCAACAATAATCGAACGCTATTCCCCACTTCCCTTTTTTATTTTCCGATTTCTTATAAATTCCGGTGAGCGGTCCGATTTCTAAAAAGAGAGATGTTCCAATTCCTCGCCAAGCACGGGAAACAGTTTGCCCGATCAATGGCTGGGTCAACGCAGCAAATTGTATTTGCGAAATCGGAATTAGATTCGGCATCAGACTGTTTTACTCAAATTTCTTCCAGAACGTTGCCAGTTGGTCGGTGTCGAAGTCAGCCAAAATTTCACCATCCACGTCGATGCAGGGCGCTTTGGTTTGGCCCGTCAGCTCGCGCATCTCGTTGCGCGCCACGTTGTCGGCGATGACGTCCAGCTCCTGATATTTGATACTCCGTTCGTCGAGCCAATCCTTGGCTTCCACGCACCAACCGCAAAATGGTTTGATAAAAAGTCGGATGTTCATCGGTTTCATGAATTGTTTTCTGCTTCCGTGATAATCGTGTCTTCGTGCTCATAAGCTGGAGCACAACAGCAGAGCAATTTTAGAACGTCTTGGCCCGTGTTCCAAATTTTATGTTTTTGTCCGGGCGGAATCGCAATCGCGTCGCCGACCTTCACGTCGCGGGTTTCATTTTCAATTCGCATTTTTCCCGAGCCAGCGGTGATGAAATAAATTTCTTCGGCGCGCGGATGAAAATGTTCGAGCGTATTGCCGCCGACGGGAATCTGCGCCTCGGCGAGACTTTGATTGCGGATGGAGGAGTTTCTATGCGCCAGCAATTCGCGGATTTCAGAGCCGTCTTTTGTGGTGAACTCGGGAACTTCGTTTAGATTTTTGACATCCATGTGAAAATTTTCTCCGAAACCGTCACTGGCGCGAGTCGGAAAGGATATTTTTTACGAATGGCGATTGCTCCACCTTGAAAAAAAATTGATTATCAGAACCACTTAGTGCACTATCCACAAATCACAAAGTCATTGCACTGCCCATTAAGCGTTTGCAGCTAGGTTTGAAAGTGCAGCCAAATTAAAACAGGTAGAAAAATAACTATGATCACCAAACATTCCTCACGAAATTTCAGCCGGTTCACGGGTGCGCTGGCGATTTTACTCGCCGCTGCCGGTTCGTTGCACGCAGACGAAAAAGCCTGGACTGGCGCCGTTGATTCGAGTTGGGTCAGTGGTGGCAACTGGTCTCCCAGCCCTTTGATTACCGAGGTGGACAGTGTGCTTTACGACAGTTCCAGCACAGGAAATTTGAGTCAGACTTTAGATCAGGGCTGGTCGATCACTGGGTTACGTGTCACGTCGCCGTCTGCGCCCGTTACTATTTTGCCTGGCGCGGGGAGTTTTGTTTTGACGAACACCGCAGGCATCGACATGTCGGCTGCCACGGCTGACCTCACCATTTTGGCGGATTATTGGCCGGTGAACAACGGCACGTTGAATGTAGCAGCGGGAAGAACGCTGACGCTCAGTAATATTTTAGCAACGATTAACAACTCCACGCCGGGCGCAACGGCTGGCAGCGGCACGGTGCGAATCCTGGGTTCTGCGCAAGGTTTGCGAGATCAATTGAATGCGATCACTTTAATCGTCGATGGCGGCTCAGTTGTCGGAACGCCTCCGGTGCGGTTGAGCGCGGATTCCGGTTCGACGGTGACCGTGATTCTAACCAACAATGGTGTGCTGAATGCGGTGAGGGCAAATGCGCCTCGGATTCATTTGGGCAACGTGGCCAACACGGAGAGCACCAATCACCTAATTGTAAACGGCGGCACTGTTTACGTTGGCGGATCGAGCAATAGCACCGCGGGCGGCATTTTCGTGGGAAGTGCTGATAACACAATTGGAATCCTCGACATCAATAACGGAACGGTGGATCTCAGCGATCGGCAGGCGAGCATGCAATTTTCCGTTATTCGCATTGCCAACGGTGTGAACTCACGAGGAACTGTAAATTTAAATGCGAATGGCCGATTGTTGGCTCCGCGGATCGACCGCATTGCGGGCTACGCCATTTTCAATTTCAACGGCGGTTATCTGGAAACGACCACCGCGCGCGACGATTATTTTCTAGATGTGGACGAGGTAAACATTCTTGCGGGTGGCGCTGTCATTGACACGGGGAATCGAATTGTTGCGGCAGTTGCGCCGCTTGCCGGGGTCGGTGGCTTGACCAAATTGGGTACGGGCACTCTGACACTGACGAGCACAAGCCACAGTTATGCGGGCCCAACGACTGTCAGTAATGGGACCCTTGCGATTAGTCTTCCGCTGTCGAGCAGCAGTCTTACTTTATCCAGCAATGCGGCACTCAATTTAACGGTCGGTACTTCATCGAACGCTTCGTGGTCGCCTTCGGCAGTCACATTGGGTGGGTCAAACACGCTAACGTTCACCTATGGAGTCGGCAGCCAACCCTCTTCTCCGCTCATTGTCGCCTCTGCGCTGAGTGCCAGTGGCACAAACTTTATTAACGTCGCTGGCACGGGATGGTCGGTGGGCACGAATCGCTTGATTGATTACAGCGGGGCGATTAGCGGCGGCGGAATTTTTGTATTTGGCCCTATTCCAGTCGGACTGAATGCGCGACTGACCAACGACCCCACGACCACTTCTATTGATCTTGTCGTCAGTACAGGAGTCAACACACTCGACTGGTATGGGTTGACAGCATTTGGAAGCACATTGGGCGGTTTGTGGGATGTCGCTACTACATTTAACTGGAACGGCGGTGCAAGTATTTACAACGAGTATGGGGCGGGCACAAATCGGCTGGGTGATAATGTTCGGTTCACGCCGGCGGGATACAATTTGGTGGAAATCACAACCAACGTGCGCCCATCTTCGGTCACCCTTTCAAATCTCAACAACACGACCTACTCATTTGTGGGCGCTGGGAAAATCAGCGGACCTACCAGTTTGATCAAAGAAGGAGGCGGCGCTAATGCCGCGCTGAGTATTGCCACCATGAATGACTACGCCGGTGGAACATTCATTCGCATCGGAAATATTATTGTGGCCACGAACGATGCGCTTCCCACCGCAGGCATTATTTATTTGGGAAGTCCGAATAACGCTGCGTCGCTGACGCTGGGTGGTTTTAATCAGACCATCGTCGGCCTTGTTTCCACCGGCAGCGGGGCCGGAAACCGCCGTGTGCTCAACAACAGTTTTACGGCCAGTATTCTGACCTTCAACGTCGGCGCAAACCAAACGAATGTTTATGCTCACACCATTGGAAACCCCGGCGTCGCCCAAACGGATGTGGCTAATAATTTTTCCGTGGTCAAAACAGGACCCGGTATCCAGACCTTTGCCAATTCAGGTTATGCCGGTACCACCACGATCAGCGGCGGCACGCTGTTGTTTAACAGCACTGCGACAACGATGACCGGTTTGATCACCGTACAATCGGGCGGAACCGTCGGTGGCAACGGCACTGGACTTAACGCGGTGGGCGCGCCCATCACGGTTCTGTCGGGAGGAAGAATCGAACCCGGAAATCTCGGCATCGGAACTTTTACAGTTTCCAACACCGTCACGCTTCAGGGTGAAGCTTTGCTTCAGCTCAATCGCACGAATGCGACGACCGCAGACAAACTCGTGGCAAATTCGATTTCTCTCGGAGGGACATTAACCGTGACCAATATCGGGGACGCTTTGCAAAGCGGAAACACCTTTACTCTCTTTACCGGGGCGTTAAGCGGAAACTTCACGACTTTGAATCTTCCAGCGCTTTCGTCTGGTTTGGCTTGGAACACGAACAACCTCAGCGTCAACGGCACAATCAGCGTGTTCGCGCTTCCACGGCCAAGTTTTGGTTCGCCGACTTTCTCTGGAAACAATCTGATTCTAAGTGGAACAGGAGGACCGGCGAACGGAACCTATTACGTGCTTGCATCAACCAACATCGCGCTCCCATTAACAAACTGGACAGCGCTGGCGACCAATACTTTTGATGGCAGCGGCGGATTTAGTTTCACCAACGCAGTCAATCCAGCGGCACCGCAGCAATTTTTCACCCTGCGCGTGCCGTAAGTTTAGGCCATACTACTCCACCGGATTGATAAAAAATTTCGACATGAGTTCTATTAAAAAAACAAACGCTTTTACATTGATTGAATTGCTGGTGGTGATTGCGATCATCGCAATTTTGGCAGGCTTGCTTCTGCCAGCGCTGGCCAAAGCAAAAGCAAAGGCGAACAATACCAAGTGCCTCAATAATCTTAGACAGATGGGGCTTGCGCTGAATCTTTACACGCTGGATTACAAAGACTATTTGCCTTGTCCGCCGAATGGTAATTCGTTGTCCACCTTTGTTCGATTTGACCCGAATGTCACCTTCTTGGCGAACAGTCTTCAGGTAGGGGTTTATCTTGCAACTTATTTGAGCAAGGGAACGCAGACCGGCAGCTCACGCGAATTAAAACAACTCGTTTGCCCCGAATACCTCCCCTTGGCGCCTTTGCCTGATTCGGTCAGTAACATTCTCAGCTACACGCTTCGCGTACGTATTGCCTTAAGCAATCCGCCTCCAGTCGTGATTTTGACGCCTTTCATGAAACCCTCACTGAAGTTAACGAGCGTCCCAGCTCCAACCACGAATTGGTTCGTGGGAGATTTGGATGCTTTGATTGTGCCTATGGCGAAAGCTCCGGGTGATTCC
Organism: Verrucomicrobiota bacterium; assembly: GCA_039916145.1. GTDB lineage: Bacteria > Verrucomicrobiota > Verrucomicrobiia > Limisphaerales > CANJXF01 > CANJXF01. Next base: position 6,624 of record JBDSLX010000048.1, read on the forward strand.
AGCGGCGGGCTTTCTGTCGACGCAGCCAAAAGTGTTCAACATGTGAAGCGCAGGAACTACGTTTTCTTCGACGGCCACACCGAAATAAAAGGCACGAACTGGCATCATATTTATTGACGCTGACAAAACCTCTCGCTCGCGGGAATTATTCCACTGGCAACCAGCGTTTGCCGAAAATCTTTTGCCAGTTCGTTTGACTAATCAAAACTCCTGCGACGATTAAGATCATCGCGAACCAAAATGTTTTCGTGATTTGTTCGCCGAGAAAAATGTGTGCCCAGGTCATCGAACTCAACGGAATCAAGTTATTGAACAAATAAACTTTGCTCGTTTTCCAGTAACGCAGCGCATTGTTCCAAAGCGCGAAGGCCACCACACCACTGGCCAACACACAAAAAGTTTGAATCAGCACAAGGTCGGTTCGCAAGACGGGCGGCTTCATCGCGATTTCAAAAATGGCAATTGGCATGAGCAAAACTCCCGCGCGCCAAAAGGTGTAGGCGGAAATTTCTGCTCCCGATAATTCCTGAGCAAAGGCGCGACATTGGCGCCCGTAATTTGTCCAAAGGACGCTGCCGCCGAGTGCGACCAGTTCGCCGAGCAAATGGCTGGAGCCGATTTTGAGCGCAGGCCAAAACAAGACGAACACGCCGCAGAGTGCGAGTGCCGCTGCAAAATAGCGCAGAAAACTTTTCCAGCTTTTGTCCGGTTTGCCTTCCCACAATAAAGCCCACACCGGCGACGCGCCGAGGTAAAGCGCCACGTGCGAAACGGAAGTCATCGTGAGCGCCCAATTGAAGGCGATGATGTAGAGCGCGAGGTTGAGACCGCCGCGCCACCAGAGTTTGCGTTTCAATTCTTTGGACAGAGGAGCTTTGGTTCCGAAAAATTTTGTCCAGCGGAAGAGCGCGAGGAGAATCAGTCCGGCGAGAATGAACCGCGTCGCGCCAACGAAAATGGGCGGCCAGTATCCGATGAGGAATTTTGTCCCGGCATTATTTGCGCCCCAAAGCAGCACGGCAAAAAGCAGTCCGGCGGAAATGGCGCTGTTGCTGGGCTTGTTCATTTACGATTCACGATCTGCGATTTACGAACGCCGTGTTTGTGCCGCGTAAATCAACATTCGTAAAGAGAACATCTGTTCGGAGTTCCGCCCTCAGGCGGTCGGGAAGGGAAACCGCCTGAAGCCGGAACTCCGAACGGTTTCGCGGCTAATCGTAAATCCGTTTGACCGCAGGTTTTGAAAACTTATGTTTGGCCCATGCAACACGCACCCGGTTTTCTCAAATTGGTCAATGAAGCTCGTCCGCACGTGAAGGAAATTTCCATCGAAGAAGCGCGCGCCCGGCTCGCGCAAAATCCGAAAGCGATTTTGATGGACGTTCGTGAAGACGAGGAATGGAAAAAAGGTCACGCCATCGAAGCGATTCATCTCGGCAAAGGAATTCTGGAACGCGATTTGGAAGAAAACATTCCCGACACGAATGCGGAAATTATTATGTATTGCGGCGGCGGTTATCGTTCCGTGCTGACGGCGGATGTGGCGAAACGCATGGGATACAAAAATGTGGCGTCACTCATCGGCGGCTATAAAGGTTTGGTCGCGTGGAGTTGGCCGATGAAAAAAGATTCGCCCTGCTGAATTCGCGATTTTGCGGACACAAATCACACAATAGAGCGGACTGGCCAACCATCAATATGTGGGCGTGGTGCCGAGTTTCTCGCGATTTAGGAAATTGCAGGGGAGCCAAGCCACTTTGGTTTAAGCCAAATAAGGAATTGTGAGAGGGCCTTGCGGTAAAACTGCAACCCGGCTATTTGGCCCAAGTTTTTTTATGCGAGCTTCAACAGCCGCTCCGATGTCGTGGCACGGAGTGAGAAAAGCGGCACGCACGATTTCGTCGGGCAACGAACTGTAGAGGAGAACTTCAGCGCGGCGCTGAATGAGCGCTTGGATTTGCGCCTGCCATTGTTCGGGCCGGACAAAGCCAGGCGTGGAAAGCATCGTGAGAATTTCTTCGGGGCTTGATGCGCTGCGCAATAGCTTATCCAGCGGGCTGCCGGCGGGAACCCCTTCGCGACATTCACACGCGAGAATCAGCAGACCCCCTTCTTGCAAAATGCGAGCGCCGGCACTCATGCCTTTAACTCCTTGATACAAATTTAAATCGAGGGGATAGCCGCTGTTGGTCGTAACCACGATTTCAAAGGGAGCTTTGACTTTTTGCATTGCTGACTTGCGCACGAATTCAAATCCGACGTGGTGCGCTTGCAGGATATCTCCTGCGAACACACCCGTAATTTCGCGCTGCTCGTTTAGCGAGACGTTGAAAAGAAAACTCGGCCCGACGCGCAGCGCGATGTCGCGCAATTCTTCCCAAAGCGGATTTCCAGCGGTGATGCCGAAAGTGGATTTGGGATTACCGATATTCCTTGCACCGTGATTACTCATCACGGTTTGGAGTCCGGCGCAACCCGGCATGATTCCTTTGATGCCGCCGCTAAATCCGGCAAAAAAATGTGGCTCGATAAATCCCGTGATGATGCGCACATCGGCTTCGGCCAAATGGCGATTGATCATCGCAGGCGTTCCGTCGCTCGTCGTGCCGAATTGTTTTAAAGCTTCAGGATTTTCCGGCTCGTGATTTATTACCCGATAATTTCGAACCACTTCGGGCGTGAGTAACTTCTCTAACTCCGCTCGGGTATTAGGACGATGTGTGCCCAGTTGATTGAGCAACGTGATATTTTCGGGCGGAAACTCAGCCAGATATTCCAGCAGCCAGGGAATGATTCGCTCATTGGGCGTGGCGCGAGTGATGTCTGTGAAAGCGATGCAAATTTTATCGGTCGGTTGAATTAATTCCCGCAGAGATTTTGCAGCGATGGGGTTCTGCAGCCCTGCAATAACCGCAGCTTTTTCGTCGGGCAGTCCGGGATTGTGCGACGGCGCGATAACCGTTGTGCGGTTGTCGGGCAAATCCAGGTGCAAATGGCCGTGGCCGTAAGCAAGCTCAACTTTCATTCGATTCATTGAACCGAAGTTAGACCCAAGGTTCAAGGCAAAGTGGAATCGGACTGAGCGTAACGGTTTTTCTGCACTCGGCCTGCCTCAGAATTTGGGAAAAGCGGCATCTTAATTGGCATAAAAGCGCATGGATTTTTTTCTGGATGGCGTGCCAAGACGCGGAGATTTGCGACTTTGGTAAAAATGGATTGTCGGCTGTAGAACAACATTCCGGTCTGATTCAAAAGTTTGTGCCGTAGAATGTCGCTGGCACATGAATCGAAGAGGCCGCTGGTGCGCAAATAGTGGAGAGCAAAACAGATTGTCTTCGGAATATAAGACCCCGGATCAAAGCGACGGAGAAGGCGCTGCGAAGGTTGAAAATCCGAAATAGTTCCCCAACGGCTTGCGAGAAATCCCAATGGAAACTTTGGGGTTTTTGGCTCCGAAAAAAACGCGAAACGACCTTCAATCCCTTAGAACATGGCAGGTATAGCCGCCGGGATTTTTAATCAGATATTTTTGATGATATTCTTCGGCAGAGTAAAACTCGGTCGCCTTCGTGATTTCTGTTACGACCGATTTTTTCCATTCGCCTGATTTTTGGATCCGCTCCTTCATGCGCTCAGCCGTCTGTCTCTGGTCGTCGCTGTGATAAAAAATAGCGGATCGATATTGCGTGCCCACATCATTATGTTGACGGTTGAGCGTGGTGGGGTCATGCATGCGGAAGAAAAAATCGAGCACTTTTTCATAAGTAATTTTGTCGGGATCGAAAATGATCTCTACCGCTTCGGCATGGCCGGTGGTTCCGGTGCACACCTCTTTATAAGTGGGATTTTTTGTGGTGCCGCCGGTGTAGCCGACTTTTGATTCAATGACCCCCGGAATTTTTCGGATGATTTCTTCCATTCCCCAAAAACAGCCACCCGCCACCGTGGCGCTTTCTCGTTTTTCAGTGGCAGGCGAGGAAGGGCCACCGGCTTTGACTGATGCGCTCATCTTGATCAATCCCGTTTTCACGAACGGTTCGAGATATTCGCCGTAGCCTTTCTGCTCCATCTCTTCGACTGGAATAAATTTTAATGATGCCGAATTGATACAGTAACGCAAACCGGTGGGTGCCGGGCCATCCTCAAAGACGTGACCTAAATGCGAGTCGGCGATTTTGGAACGCACTTCCGTCCGCTCATATCCAATGCGAAAATCCTTTTTCTCTGTGATTTCCGCTTTGGATATCGGGCGCGTAAAGCTTGGCCAACCACAGCCAGAATCGTATTTATCGAGCGACGAAAAAAGTGCTTCGCCGGAAACCACGTCCACGTAAATGCCAGGTTTTTTGTTGTCCCAATAAATGTTTCTAAATGCGGGCTCCGTGTTCTCGTGTTGCGTAACGGCGTATTGGAGTGGGTCGAGAGTTTTCTTCAGTTCCTCATCAGACGGCTTTTTAAAATTTTTCATAGCAATTGAATTAGTAAACGCGGGTGCTGGTCTGTTAGAGGCCGACGGCGTTTTGGATTGAGCATAGAGGAAAACTGCCCCGCCTGTAATTAATGCAGCCAAGATGCCGCACAAAGTTTTTGTTGTGAAGTGCATATCTTTTCCTAGTGTATCGACATCCAACTGAAACAAAAGTTCAAGTTTATAACTTTTGGGCAAACTCTTGGAGTTTTTGACCGTTGTTCTATATTTGCTCCATGCCAGCTATTAAAATTTCTATTCCACACAAACTTGGGACTGAGGAGGCAAAACATCGCATCTTGAGACTTATTACGGAAACCAAGGACAAATTTGGAAATCAAGTTTCTGATCTCGACGAATCATGGAACGAAAATCACGGAACATTTCGTTTCAAGGCAATGGGATTTAATGTCTCAGGCGATCTTGAGGTCGAGCCAAGCATCGTTCGGGCTGAAATAAACCTGCCCTTCGCTGCCCTCCCTTTTAGAGGCCGACTTGAGAACGAACTTACAGCAAAGGCAAAAGAGCTTCTCGCCTGAATCTATTTCATGGCAACGGGAGTGAATTGAATTTTTAATTTGCCGCCGAATTTTTCCAGCGTCCTGTCTCGCCCATAAACAAAAAAAGCGGTGGCGTAAGCGTCGGACTCTGTGCAAGTGGACGCGCTAACAGTGCAGGCGGAAACGTTTTGGATCGGCAAACCAGTCCGCGGATTCAGGATATGAGAGAAACGTTTTCCCTTGATCGTGAAAAAATTTTCGTAATTTCCAGAAGTTGAAAGCGCGGCATCGCGCAGCGAAATATTGTGACGGTGGCCTTCCTTTTTTGGGTCTTCGATTTGCACGGTCCAATGGCCTTTTCCCGGCGGAGAGCCAATGACCCGCAGATCGCCGCCAATTTTCACCATCGCTTTACTTATTCCAAAGGTCTGAAGTTTTTCAATTGCGCCATCGACCGCGTAGCCTTTGCCGATGCCTCCGAGGTCGATGGAAACACCGGGTTTCAGGAATCGGATCGTCTGGAGCGCCGGATCGATTTCAATTAATTTATAATTCACGCGCGGCAAAACCGCTTCGAGTTCTGAATCCGTCGGCATCCGATATTCTTTCCAGATAAATCCCCACAAATCAGCGAGTGGACGAATAGTAATGTCGAAACTTCCGGCGGTTTCTGCGGCGATTTCCTGCGCTTTGGCAATGACCTGAAATAATTCTGGCGAAACTTTCACTGGCTCAAGAGCCCCGCGCGAATTGAGGAAATTGAGTTCGCTGTCCGCGCGATGAAGGCTCATCAAGCTGTCGATTCGCTGAATTTCGCCAAACGCTTCGGAGACGGCTTGCTGAGTTTTTTCTCGATTGGAACCGTAAGCGGAAATGGTGACAAACGTTCCGAGAAGTGGTTGGCTGCGCCGAATCAACTCAAGGTTTTGCGGCGTCGTTTGGCAGCTTGCCAGAAGCAACGAGCTGGGGACGAATAACCAGATCATAGGTCGCCAGAACACGTTTGACTCCCTCGGTGACGTGGCGGCAGGAAATCGTTGCGCCGCTGATGTTGTAAATGTCTTCATGAATTTTCAGAGGTGAAGTCAGATTTTTGCCTTTGAACTGTCCGCGCCATTGGTCGCGTCGAATTTCTCCGCCGTAATGTTCCCGATATTCCAGAATCTCAACCTGCAAAATTTTTCCCTCCGGAGAAATCGCCACCGCGTAATCAATCATCTCATGCTTGCCCAACACTCGGTCGAAGATGAGCATGCCTAGAAAAGTTTTCTCCTGCCACGCAATCGAATACGCGTTGGTCTTGCTGAGAAATTTCGCGCCTGATTTTTTTTCGACCTTCTTAATCTGGTTCTTGGAAAGTTCAATAGCTTGCGTCTCAAAATTATTCGCCTTCGGAAAACAAATTTTCTGCGCTTCGGGGATGGTCAGATAGCGCTCGGCAAAGGCGTCGCCGCTGATCAGCGCTATCAAAAAAATACCGAGCCACGCGCTCCGATTTAATTTGGTCATCATTGGAAAAAAATGCGGCATCCCAGATACACTTCTGAAGATGCCGCACGATTTGCAGCAGGAACAATTTTTTTCACGACTAAAAGTTGATGCCGACAATCAAACGCGCTTCCAGTTTGGTGTGTTCCTTCAATTCACGGCCACCGTTCGTGCTCGGACTACCCTGAATTTGCGGAAGCATGGTCAAAGTCGCCCACCACTTGGATGAGCCGTAATGCACCGCCGGACCGACAAACCACGCGCTGGCGATTTTATCACCGTAATCCACTCCTTCAAAAACGCGATGATTGCGGGCTTCCAGGCCAAGCGCCCAATGCGGAGTCAATTTGTAGGAGACGCCGCCGGTGAATTCCAAAACAGATTCGCGTCTCGTCTCGTTGTGCTCAAACTCCCATTCTTGTTCGAGGCTGACATTGAAGGCCGCCTGCCACTTTTCCCCGAAGTTCTTGGAAAGGATCAACTTTTCTTCCAACTCAACTTCCGTTCCGTTGTAGGTCGGCTCAAAATACAACGCCAAACCCACGGGATCGGTATTGGGATTTAACAAACGATATTTCCATTCGGACGAAATACCTTTGAACTCAAATTTGCTTTCACTGGTGACGCCGTCATCGGTATGGGTGTCGCGGAAATTCAAATAGAGCGACGTACTCAGGTTATCCAACAAGCCGTATTCGATTTCTTCGCGAAAATCCCAGCGCGAAAAAGTTTCGCCAGCTTTGCCGCGTCTGTGCGTGAGCCATTGCTCAAATTCCCAGGCGCCTTTGGGCAGCACATCCGCGTCATAGCTGTAGGTAAAGAACCTTTCGTCAGCGCAAGCGAAGTTGGCTGAAGTGAGGAGGAGCGCGCCGACAACCAAGCCGGCGAACAAGTTTCGTGGTCGAGGATACATCATTAATTTTTTCATTTTAAGTTTTCAGAATCGTTCTGTTGAGAACCAATCTCAACACCGAGAACGACGTTATTGAGAACTAGTCTCATCTACAAGAATTATTTTTGAGAAGTTTTCTTCACCCAGATCTGGGCAGCGATCCAGTGAATGGTCAGGCTCAACGGAACCAGCAACCCGGAAATACGATGCCCGGAGACAAAGACTTTCTGGCAATTCTCCGGTGCGTAATAAATTCCCGCGCCGGTCAAAATCAAGAGTGCAAAAATGGCTTCCATGAAAAAGCCGCTCAAGCGATTGGCTTTCATCTCCCAACCGAGTCGGATGTGTTGGCAAAGCAAATATCCGAACGCGATGCAGAGAAACGGATTTAAAATTCCATGCAGTGTTCGCCAGATTTGCACGTTAAATCTGGCGGAGTCCAAACCAGCCATGTCATTGGCGTTTTGCCCGTACCAAATGACCGCGCCAGAAATAAAACTCACCAGAAGTAAACCGACGACTGCGACGTGAACGAAAAGAGAAAGCCGGGAGGGGCGCGAGGCAGGGTTGATGGGTTCGTCCATCGACTAACAGCCCTTCTTTTTGCAGGCACCGAGTTTTTTCAATTCGTCGCATGTCCCGGTAATTTGGAGACGATGCGTTTTGACGGAGAATCCGAGCCGATGGCTGATTTCATCTTCGAGCTTCTCTATTTTCTCGCTGTCGAACTCCACGATTTTTTCGCAATCCTGACAAATGATATGGTTGTGGTTGGGATGATGCGCGTAATTTGGGTCGTAATATTTGCAGTCCTTGCCGAAATCCATTTCATGAACCAATCCGCTTTCGGTCAATAGCGGCAGCGTCCGATAAACCGTGGCACGCGAAATGGACTTATCTTTCTTGCGCGACCATTCGAGCAATTGTTCGGCGGTAAAATGTTCTTCAGTGTTGAAAACCGTCTCAATGATGGCATGGCGCTGCGAAGTAATACGCAGATTTTTCCCGCCCAGAAATTCCATGAATCTCTTTTTTGCTTCAGCTTTTTGCGTTGCTGCCATGAGTTGAAATTATATTCGTGTCACCATCAAGTCAACGCGCTTGCCATGTACTCAAAATGAGTTGCCGCAAAAACACGCCAAAAGGGGGTAGCTGACTTTTCTGTATTCCTTGCGTGCCTTCGTTGCTGAAAAAATCTGTGTTCATCCGTGTCCATCTGTGGTTTCTCTTTCTAAACTAACCAGGTTGTGGAAATCGAAATTATCAACACCGGCAGTGAACTGATGCTAGGCCGCGTCTTGAACACCCATCAGCAGTGGCTTTGCAGTCAACTCGCCAATTTGGGTCTTGTTGTTAACCGCCAACTTGCCATCTCCGACGAAGGCCCCCTGATTCAAAATACGGTTCGGGAATCTTTGGGCAGGGCGGACTTGATTATCACCACCGGAGGTCTCGGTCCGACTTCCGACGACATCACACGTGATCTCGTTGCCGAATTGCTTGGCAGAAAACTCGCGGTTGATTCCAAAATTCTCAGCCAAATTGAAAATTTCTTCGCACAACGAAAACGTCGAATGCCGGAAAGCACTAAAGTTCAAGCAATGATCCCCGACGGCGCTCAAGTTCTCCAAAACGAAAATGGAACCGCCCCGGGTTTGGTGATGGAAATAAATCCAAACTCATTTCGCCATGAGCACAAACCAACTTTGCTGGTCATGTTACCCGGTCCGCCAAGGGAATTGCGACCGATGTTCACCAATCAGGTCATTCCTTGTCTGAAAAAACATTATCCTACGCTATCTCCTTTCGTCTGCCGCACGCTCAAAACCACCGGCTTGGGAGAATCGTTTGTGGAAGAAATGATTTCCGCCCGATTAAAGACTCTCATCAAAAACAAGCTCGTACTCGGATACTGCGCGCGCGTGGGCGAGGTCGATGTGCGAATCTCGGCGCGCGGACCCAACGCCGAAAATCATCTCGCGGAAGCGGAGCAAATCATCCGTGATTCCCTCGGCCTACACATTTTTGGAACAGAGGACGATTCATTGGAACTGGTTGTTGTTCGACTATTGATTCAACGTAAAGAAACACTCGCACTCGCCGAATCATGCACCGGCGGATTCATCGCCAATCGCATTACGAACGTTCCCGGCGCATCCGAAGTTTTTACTGATGGCCTCGTCACCTACAGCAACGAATCCAAACAGCGCTTACTCGGAGTGAGCGAAGCAGTTTTGGCGCAGCACGGTGCCGTGAGCGAAGAGACAGTTCGCGCAATGGCCGAAGGCGCTCGCTTGAAAAGCAAAACGGATTACGCGCTAGCCGTGACTGGAATCGCTGGCCCCGGCGGCGGCACGAAAGAAAAACCGGTCGGCACAGTTTTCATCGCGTTCGCCACCTCAGAAAACACCGTCTCGAAACATCATGTTTTCCAATACGACCGCGAAACTTTTAAGTTCGTGACATCCCAAACAGCGCTCGAATTATTATGGCGCAAAATCGTGCTTCCCGCCGCCGATTAATCGCTAGTCGTCACAACAAATTCTGTTCAACGCGGGTCAGGTGCGATGTTAAGTTTGCCGGCGCGATCCAAACGCGTGATTTCCGCAGTGTAGCCCTGACGAAAGGTTGGATATTTAAATTGATAACCCAATTCCATTTTCAATTTGCGGTTGGAAACTTTTTTTTGCGTGAGGCCGCGTTTGCGCTCGGCGGTTTCGGCTTCGGTCGCAAAGGGAGGCATGTATTTGCCGAGCGTTTCAGAAAGCCAGCGGAAGAAATGAATCTGCGGAACCGGCTCGTCATCTACGGCGTTGTAAATTTCTCCGGCACGTCCGCTTTTCAAAGCGGCGATGATTGCTCCAACTAAATCGTCGCGATGAATCATGTTGATGAGCCGTTCGCCTTTGCCGGAAATTTTTGCTTCGTTGCGAAGATATTGGAGAAATAAATGTCCGCGTTCCGGTCCGTAAATTCCGGCGACGCGCAAAATCACTGCCGGAAAGTTTTTTTGTTGTGCAGCATCGAGCAATAGCTTTTCCGTTTGCACGAGAATTTTGCTGGTTTCACTTTGCGGTTCAGTCGGCGAACTTTCTTTCACGGCTGAACCATCGGTTTGGCCGTAAACGCTCGTGCTGCTGGTATAAACAAATTTTTTCGGCGGATTTGCGGCGAGCCAATCGATTAAATTGCGCGTGCCATTGAGATAAACTTCTTCGTATTCCGCCGCGCCGCCTTTGGTTGAAGAGACGGTGTTCACCACCCAATCAAAATCGCGCGGAAGCTTTTCCAACTCGTCGCGTTTAGAAATATCGGCGACCAGCGGAGTGATTCCGGCAGCTTTCAATTCTTCATTCGAATCCGCCGAGCGGCGAACGCCAAAAACTTCGTGGCCGAGGCGAATCAATTCCACACCGAGTGGAATACCGACGTAACCGCAGCCAATAATCAAAACGCGCATCGCATGAGTTAAACGAAAAGACGCAAAGGTGCAAAGACGCAAACAATGGAGCGCAGACGTCCCGTCTGCGTTTGGCTAAATCGTATGGAATAGAAACGCGCAGGCAGGATGCCTACGCTCCAAAAAAAAAATTGGCCTCCATACCTCCGTGCCTCTGTGGTTAAACTTCAATTTGTCTCTTGGAAAGCGGGTGTTACCCTAATCACCCGATAATGCCCGAAAATCAAACCAGTTTCTTTGAGCCAGCCATTCGACCATCGAAACTCGAGAGTCGAAATTTGCCGGAACTTCTCGCGCCCGCTGGCGATTGGGAATGCGCCAAAGCCGCTATCGAGAATGGCGCAGATGCGATCTATTTCGGCTTGGAAAAATTCAACGCGCGAATGCGGGCACATAATTTCACCGAAGCGGATTTGCCGAAGCTGATGGAGTTTTTGCATCGGCGGGGGGTGAAGGGCTACGTCACGTTCAACACGCTTGTCTTCGCGAACGAGCTTGAAGATGCCGAACATTATTTGCGTTCGATCATTTCCGCAGGAGTTGATGCGGCGATTGTTCAGGACATCGGCATCTGTCGGTTGATTCGAAAACTTTCGCCTGACTTTCCCATTCACGCCTCGACGCAGATGACCGTCACCAGCGCGGGCGGCGTGGAATTTGCGAAAGAACTTGGATGCAATCTAGTCGTGCTGGCGCGCGAATGTTCGATCAAAGAAATTGAGAAAATTAGAGAGGCGCGAAGTTCTTCGCTTGGAGTTCTGCCTTCAGGCGGTTTTGCGCACGAGCCGCCTGAAGGCGGAACTCCGAACGGTTTGCCCCTCGAAGTATTTGTTCACGGCGCGCTCTGCGTCGCCTATTCCGGCCAATGTCTGACCAGCGAATCGCTCGGCGGTCGCTCGGCAAATCGCGGCGAATGCGCTCAAGCTTGTCGTATGCCTTACGATTTAATTTCCGATGGCAAACAAGTTCCGCTCGGCGACAAACGGTATTTGCTCAGCCCGCAGGATTTGGCTGGACTGGAAATCTTGCCTGAACTGATTCGCGCCGGAGTGAGTTCGTTGAAAATTGAAGGCCGTTTGAAAACGCCGGAATACGTGGCGAATATCACGCGAGTTTATCGAAAAGCACTGGACCAACGCGGAACGGGGAACGGGGAAATCGGAAAGAACCCAGCCGAGGGGATTCCGCGTTCCGCGCTCCCCGTTCCGCGTTATGAGCTTGAGATGGGATTTTCGCGCGGGCTTTACACCGGCTGGTTTGGCGGGATTAACAATCAGGAACTGGTTCACGCGCGGTTTGGGAAAAAACGCGGTGTTTATCTCGGTGAAGTTCAAAAAATTCATAACGAAAAAGTTTTTCTGAAATTAGAAGCGCCCTTGAAACCGGGCGACGGAATTGTCTTTGATGCTGGACGGCCGGACGAGAAGGAAGAAGGCGGACGCGTTTATCAGGTGGAAAGTGCTGCCAGCATCTTGCTGGCAGAAGCGCGCGGACTTAGAAATAGCGTCAAGAAAAAGGATGAGCCTTTCCGCCAGCAAGATGCTGGCAGTACGTTGTCGGAAGTCGCGCTTGCTTTCGGTTGGGGAAATTTGGATTTCAGCCGCATTCAGGTCGGGGACAAAATTTGGAAGACGAGCGATCCAGAGCTGGATAAACGTCTGCGACAAACTTTCGCGGGCGATCAACCGAATTTTCAACGCCCAATCCAAATTGAAGTTCATGGTAGCGAAAATTTGCCGCTCACACTGATTCTTCGCGATGAACTGGGAAATGTTGTGAAAGAAAATTCCGCGAAACTTTTGGCGAAAGCGAAAAAGCGTCCGCTCACCACGGAGCTTTTGCGAGAGCAGTTTGGCCGGCTCGGAGGAACACCATTCAAACTCGGCGAGTTGACAAATCTTTTGGAAGGCGAAGTCATTTTGCCGTTGAGCGAAATGAATCGGTTGCGGCGCGACGCGGTTTCGCAATTGGAAAATTTACGCGCGCAGCCGAAGCGATGGACTTTGGAGTGGGCCGACTTGTTGGCGCTTTTCCCTGACGCGAGTTCTCGCGTCGCCGCTGGCGAGAACTCGCCAACGGAAAAAAGCGGTGACAAGTCACCGCACTCCAAAGCTGAGTTGATCGTCCTCGTGCGCAACATGACGCAATTGGAAGCGACACTGCGATGCGGGGTGCAAACGATTTACTGCGAGTTTGAAGACCCGAAGAAATATCGCGAAGCCGTTCGCATCGCCCATGAATCGTTTGGCTGTTTTGATCCGCAGAAATCGATTTGGGTCGCGCCACCGCGCATTTTTAAAATGGGCGAAGAATGGACTCTTGAACAAGTTCGCTCGTGCAATGCCGACGGTTATCTGATTCGCAACTACGACCATTTGAAATTTTTTGCCGATTGCCGACGCATTGGAGATTTTTCGCTGAACGTTGCCAATGCACTCACTGCGGATTATTTCAAAAACAAATTTTCTCTCGAACGGTTGACGGCGTCTTACGATTTGAACATCACGCAACTCGAAGCGCTTTTGAAATCCGCGCCACCGGAGTGGTTTGAAATTACGATTCATCAGCACATGCCTATGTTTCACATGGAGCATTGCGTGTTTTGCGCGTTTCTTTCCAAGGGCACAGACTACACGAATTGCGGTCGGCCTTGCGACACGCACGATGTGAAAGTGCGCGACCGCGTTGGAATGGAGCATCCGTTGAAAGCGGATGTTGGTTGTCGCAACACAGTTTTCAATGCGCGTGCGCAGACTGGCGCGGAATACCTTTCACATTTGATGGATTGGGGCGTGCGAAATTTCCGCATCGAATTTGTAAATGAATCTCCCGAAGAAGTTGTGACAACCATTTCCAAATATCGCGCGCTATTGCGTGGCGAAATCACCGGGTCACAAGTTTGGCGCGAATTGAAATTACAGAACCAACTTGGTGTAACGCGCGGGCAGATGGAAAAAGTAGAGACGGCTCGGTGAGCCGTCTAAATTTTGCAACAGTTTCTCCAGTTTTAGACGCCTCACCGAGGCGTCTCTACGGTGCGGTTTTCGTCAGCGGCTTCATCGTCAGCGGATCGCGCAACGGGAGTTCGACGAAATTTTCACCCGCCAATTCTTTCAACGAAATCGGATGGTTCGGATGACCTTTCAAAATTTCTTCTTTTTGGCCGACCACGAGAATCGCGAGTTTATCAGACAGTAAATATTTTTTCGCGACGCGTTGTGCATCGTCTTTGGAAATAGCTTCGATTCGCGCGCGGTATTTTTTCCAGAAATCGGGATCTTTGGCGTAACGTCCGGTAAATTCATCTTGAGCAAAAGTATTAGCAATTTGTGATTTCGTCGCGAACGTGCGCGGAAAACGTTCGATGAACGATTGTTTGCTGACATTCAATTCTTCGTCGCTGACGGGTTGCTCGGTCATTTTTTTAATTTCATCGAGCACGACGGAAATCGCATACG
>JBDSLX010000049.1:0-8351 GCA_039916145.1 Verrucomicrobiota bacterium
ATAAATTTCAAACGAACGCCGGCGATGATCAGCATCGTGCCCGTAACTGCCGCCAACAAAATGGTGCAGCCTCGGTCGGGTTCGATGAAAATCATTCCGAGAATCAGACTGATGACGATTCCGGGAATAACCAGGCCGCGCCCGAAGGTTCCCATTTGGCGCTGAAAACGTTCGCCGTAATAGGCGATGAAAATTATCAAAGCGATTTTCGCGAGTTCGGAAGGTTGGAAACGAATTCCGCCGTGGCCGATCCAGCGGTGCGCGCCTTTCACTTTGATTCCGATGTGAGGGGCGAAAACCAACAGGAGCAAAACAATGGCAAGCGCCAGCAGCGGCAACGAAAGTTTTTTAAGATGATGATAGTCGAGGGTTGCGGCGAGGGTTGCTCCCACCAAGCCGAGGGCGCACCAGACCAGTTGCATTTTTAAGTAGTGCGCGCCGACCTGTGCCGTGCTCGAACTGTAGAGAATCACCATTCCCAATGACAACAAAGCAGCAACGCAAAAGAATAAAGTGGTGGTCGCTAACTTCATTTGAACGAGGAACTCGGAACGGGGAACGCGGAACTGGGAAAATTTCCGAGTTCCGAATTCCGCGCTCCGCGTTTGGAATATTTTCTCATTGGCGCTTTGCCAAATTGTGGATGCCGAAGTGAGGTTTTCCGGCATTCACATTTAAATTCAAGGATTCGTTTTCGCTTTCGGCAACGGCGTCACGTAATCGGGACTTGTCGTGGCGCGAGGAGTTTTGGGCGCGGGCAATTTTAATTTCTGTCCCGGCGTTATCTTCGTCGATTTCATGTTGTTTAAAGTCATGATCTCCTGCCAGGTGGTGCCGTGAGCGCGCGCGATTTTTTCCAGCATGTCGCCGGATTTAACCGTGTAGGTCGTCGTATCACCAGTGTCAGCGGTCCCAGCTACGGGACTTGGAGCAGAACTTCCGGCCGCCGGAATCTGCAACTTTTGTCCGATCTGTAGTTTGCTGGAATTCACACCGGGATTGGCTTGTTCAATGGCTTTGGGCGAAACGCCCATTTTTTTTGCGATGGTTGAAAAGTTGTCGTTTTTGACAACGACGTATTCTTTCACGTCGGGAAGGACTGGTTGCTGATATTCACCCGGCGGAACGGGAGCGACAAGATTCGTGGCTGGAACAGGAACAACATTCGTGTCCGTGTAGGCAGTGTCGTTCGTCATTGGCGGAAGCGTCAGATTGTTGGTGTCGTTCGTCGCGACCGGTTTGTCTTCAGATTTTTTGCAGCCCTGCATGAGCAAGCCGCCAATGAAGACGACGTGAATCGCCACAATGGTAAAGAAGGCAATGCGGACGGTAGATTTTCCCTTGGACTGCAAGAGCGAGCCTTGGGGTACGAGTGGGTTTGGAGTGTTCATTTATTTATGTTTGGCGCTAATGGCGTTTTTGTTTTGAGGTTTGTTTTTTTGGTTTTTGCGCCGGGGTTTTTCCTCAAAAAACCTCGAAGCAAAGTTAAATTTTTTAAATTTTTCTCATTCTGCCGTTATCGGCTCAGTTCAACTTCGTTTTTATTTTCAGCCCCATTGTGTTCGTTCGACTCGCCCCCACAATCCGTGGTGCGCGCCCACTCGGCCACTGCATGTCGATACACTTCACCCCGATGTTGAAAGCTCCGAAATTGATCAAAGCTTGAGCAAGCGGGTGAAAATAAAATTACGTCTCCAGGAACAGCCAACTGTGCCGTTTCCGGCACAGCTTCTAACAATGAATCCGCGAGCGTGCAAGGAGTAAAAAGACTCCACGCGGCGCGAATTTTTTCGCGCGCTTCGCCGATTAAAAATGCGCCCTTTACACGTTGCGAAATCAGCGGACCTAAGTCATGAAAATCAAATTTTTTATCGCGACCACCGGCGATCAACCAGACGTTCGGTTCGCCCGCGCGGCCTTCGGGAATCGAAAGCAAAGCACGATGCAACGCGCCAAGATTTGACGATTTGGAATCGTTGATAAATTGAACGCCGTTGATTTCAGAAACCAATTCACAACGATGCGGCGGCAGTTCGTAATTCTTCAATGCTTCGGTGGTTTGTTCGAGCGGCAAACGAAGCACGCGACCAACGGCGAGCGCGGCCATCAAACTTTCGGCATTATGCGGACCGCGAATTTTGCAGTTATCCATGTCGAGCAACGGACCAGCCCAATCTTCGAGGCGGCTGACAATCAAACCGCGATCCAGAAAAATATCGGCACGACGATTGTTCGCACTGAACGTGATCACTTTCGCAGGTACGGGCAAATTCAACGAACGCATTTGCGCCAACGTCTCGCTTTGCACAATCGCCCAATCGAATGCCTGTTGGCTCTGAAACAAACGCGCCATCGTCTGGATGTATTCGGTCACGCTCTCGTAACGATCGAGATGATCCGGAACGGTGTTCAACAAGACGGCGATGGTTGGCCGAAAAAAATTCGTGTGTTCCAATTGAAACGGACTGACTTCGATGGTGAGAAAATCAAGCTGCCTGGTTTGCGACACAAGCGACGACAATGGCGCAGACGCCTCATCCGCGATGAGCGTTTTCCGGTGACAATGGGTCAACATGCGCTCGACCATTTGCGTCGTTGTGGTTTTTCCATTCGTGCCAGCGACTGCGATGTTCAGGCAAAGGGATTGTTGGTAACCGAGTTCGAGTTCCCCCATCAATGGAATTTCTTTTCGTTTTAATTCCAGCACGACCGGGTCGCGCAAAGAAATCTCCGGAGAAATCACGGCGAGATCGAAAGCCTGCGGCGGCGCAACACTAACTCCCAATTGAACAACCACTCCCATTGCCTGAAGTTCTTTTGCGCTGCGTTGGAGTTCAGGAGTGTTGCGACGATCTACCGAAACTACTTTTGCGCCCTGCTCTGCGGCCAATCGCGACGCGGCGATTCCGCTCGGATCAAGTCCCAGCACCAAAACATTTTTATTTTCGAGTGCGAACATTGGTTAACGAATTTTCAAGGTGCTGAGCGCAACGACGGCGCAAAGAACGCACAGGATGTAAAATCGCGTGACGACTTGCGATTCGTACCAGCCTTTTTTTTCAAAATGATGATGCAGCGGCGACATTAGAAAAACTCTGCGTCCTACACCGTATTTGCGTTTGGTGTATTTGAACCAGCCGCGTTGAATAATGACCGAGCCAGCTTCGGCGACGAACACGCCACCCGCGATTACCAGAACGAGCGGTTGATGAATGAGTACCGCTATAATTCCGAGAACGCCGCCGAGAGGCAACGAACCAGTGTCCCCCATGAAAACTTGCGCCGGATGACAATTGAACCAAAGAAAACCGAGGCCGGCTCCAATCATCGCCGCGCAAAAGACGGTGAGTTCGTCTGCGCCGGAGACATGAGGAACCAGCAGATAATTGGAAATGACGGCATTGCCGGAAATGTAAGTGAGCACGAGAAAAACAAACGAGACGATGACCGTGCAACCAATGGCGAGTCCGTCCAGGCCGTCGGTGAGATTCACTGCGTTTGAGCTGCCGACAATTGTCAGTGACGTAAGGATGATTCCAACCACCACCCCGGCGGCTCCAATGGGCAGCGGATGTTTGTAAAATGGAACCATGACTTCGCTGATCAATTTGCTGGTTGCCGGTAATTTCCAGAGATAGAGCGCGATGAACAGCGCCAAAATTCCTTGCACCCAAAGTTTAACGTGAGAAGCCGCGCCTTTGTTGTTCTGTTGCGTGATTTTTGCGTAGTCATCGTAAAATCCAAGACCCGCCATCACGACAACGGAAAGCAGCGTTAGCAGGATCAACGTGTTCCATTGCGCCCACAGCAGCGCGGTTAAATCCAATACGAGGACGATCAAAACTCCGCCCATGGTCGGCGTACCCTTTTTGCTCAAGACTCGCGCCGCGAGAGTGCCGCCTTCTTCCGCTTTGTCGGCGTAGTCCTGGCCGAATTTTAATTGCTTGAGCCAATTGATGACTTTTGGGCCGAGCCACAAACTCAAGAGCAATGCTGTTACGGCGGCGCCCGCGCTGCGAAAGGTGATGTAGCGAAACAGCCGCAACGGGGAAATCACATTTTCAAAATGCGTTCCCACGGACCACTCGATCAATTGCTGGCTGATGTAATAAAACATTTAGTCGTGCCGATATTTGGGTCGGACAGGTTCATTGGAAATCTTCACTCGCTGTTCCAACGCGAGGCGAAGCATAAATTCTTGAATCCCTTCGCAAGCAGCAGCCGTTTGGAGATTCATTCCCTGCCGACGCGATTTATGCGCATTTATCTTGGTGGTGTTTTTCTTCACATTCACATTTTTCATAATCAAACTCGTAACATTTCTCCAATGCGCTCAATGCGCATGGCGCGCGATGCTTTCAGCAAAACCAGATCGCCCGCTTTCAAAAATTTCTTCAACACTTCGCCCGCCGCTGGGACTTCTAGAAATTCGGCGACGTGGCGAAGTCCAGCTTTGCGCGCGGAATCAGCCGTGGTATGAGCCATTGTTCCAACCGCCAAAAGATGGTCGATGCCAAGTTCCGCCGCACGACGGCCTGCTTCGATGTGAGCTGGAATCGTTTGCTGGCCGAGTTCCGCCATGTCACCCAAAACCGCGACTCGGCGACCTTCGCACGGCAAGTCGTGCAAAGTTTGCAAAGCGGCGAGCATGGAATCGGCATTGGCGTTATAGCTGTCGTCGAGAATTCGAATTTCGTTGGTCGTCCAAAGCTGTAATCGCATTTTGGCTGGCTCACATTCCGCAAAACCTCGTTGGACTTCCGCACGGCTCAAACCGAGTTCGCCCGCAACCGACAGCGCCAGTAGCGCATTCAAAACCTGATGCCTTCCTAAAAGTCTGATTCGGTACTCGCCGCACAAATCTTTGCGAAGAGTTTTTGCCTGAAAGGTGACGCCGCTTGCGTCGAATCGAACATCGCGGGCGAAGCAATCGTTCTTCTCAGTCAGTCCCACGCGCACAACTTTCGCGCGACTGCGTCGAATAATTTCTTCCATCATCTCGCTGTCCCCGTTAACAAAGAGCGTTCCCTCCGCAGTCAAAATGTCGGCCAGAATTCCTTCTTCTTTCGCCACACCGGCAAGGTCGCCAAAAAATTCCAGGTGCTCGCGCCCGATACTGGTGATGACCCCCAACCCTGGACAAATCATGCGCAACAAAGGAGCCAACTCGCCGGGATGATTTGTTCCGACTTCGACGATGGCGACCTGATGTTTTTTTTCCAATTTCAGCAATGTCAGCGGCACACCGATGTTGTTGTTGAAGCTCGCTTCGCTGGAATGCGTGACAAATTTCTGGCGCAACACCGACGCGAGCAGTTCTTTGGTCGTCGTCTTCCCGTTGGAGCCGCCAACCGCGATAATCGGCATGTCAAAATCTTCGCGATAACGCGCGGCAAGATTGCCCAGCGCCTCTCGCGTGTCTTCAACCGCGATTACAGTCGTAAAAAAATCTGCCGGAATCTTTTTCCGTTCGGCCACGACGGCAATGACGCCGGTTTTGGCGACTTCTGGCAAAAAGTTGTGTGCATCAAAGTTTTCGCCTCGCAGTGCAAAAAACAAATCGCCCGGCCCCGCTTTGCGGGAGTCGGTGCAAATATTTGTCGCCAACCGATGCGGCGAACCATGCAGGAGTTCGCCTCCGCAAGCTTCGGCTAGATATTTTAGAGAGCGTGGTTCCATTTTATTTCAGAGAAAATGAAGCAGTAACCACCGCCGTCACTGTTTTTTCCAAAGATGAAGTATCATTGATTCCCTCAGAACTGGTCTGCGACGAATACAGAGGCGTCACCTGGAAAACGCCCATTCTCGCGGCGCGAAGTTCGTGAATCATCCGCGCTCCTTGTGAAGCAATTTGTTCTGCGCGCAAGCGGGCGTCCTTTGTTGCTTCAGCCAGCATTTCAATTTTGGCTTCGCTCGCCTTGGTATAAATATATTCAGGCGGTTCGGTCGTAAAAAAAACTCCCTGCTCGACCAGCACCGTTGAATCTCGGCTCAATTTCGTGATTTGATCCACCTCTGGAGAATGGATTTCCAAAGACTGAGTCAGCCGAAAACCAACCCTCTTTTGCGCGCCGTCGTTGGATCTCAATTCCTGAATGGCGATAGGCGTGAGAATATAATTTGTCACGCCGTTCACTTTTAAAAAATTCTCGATTTTGGGAAGGTCATCTTTCAAGCGCTGTTGTGCATTCAAAAGCGTGTCTGCTTCAGCGGAAAAAGAGCCGCGCCAGATAATCAAATCGGAACGCACGTTCTTCCGCGCGGAACCAGTGGCGTTGATGGTTTGTGATTCGGCAATTTTCAACCAGGCGCGGCTGACCAGCATGGCGGAAAAAATCAGGCCAGCCGCGAGAAATAATCCCGCTAACAAACCAAGCAAATGAGGCCGTCCTGTATTATTCATCTGATTAAATTATTTTCTTGCCGCGAGTGTTGTCTTCGCCTCTGGATCTTCTGGAAAAATATCCGGTTTGAGATTGAGATAATTCGCCGCCCGCTCAGCAATGTTTTTAAAAAATGGCGCGGCCGTTTGTCCGCCGTAGTGACCTTGCTTGGGTTCATCCAACACAATCGAAATGCAAAGCTCAGGATTGTCCGCTGGAAAAAATCCGATAAACGAAGAGAAGAATTTTCCTTGCACATAAACGCCACGCTCGGCCTTTTGCGCCGTGCCGGTTTTTCCTGCGACCGTGTAATGATCGAGTCTCGCTTTGGCAGCGGTTCCGTCATCCGTCACAACGGTTTTCAACGCCTTGACCATTTGCCGCGCGGCATTTGAACTCACCACTTCACGCACAACTTGCGGCGGAAATTTTGTGATTACGTTTCCTGCGTCGTCTTCGAGCCGGTCAATTAACATCGGACACATCAAACGGCCGTCGTTCGCAATCGCGCTCATCGCCATCACCATTTGCAGCGGAGTCACGGCGATCCCGTGTCCCATCGGAATTTGTGCGATAGTAATTTTCGTCCAGTTCAGCTTGTCCTTCGGTGAATAGACAATCCCGCGAATTTCCCCGCCCAGGGGCAATCCCGTGCGCACACCAAATCCGAACTTGCAGATGTAATCATAGAGTTTGTTATCGCCCATTTTGATTCCGATTTTCGCGGAACCGATGTTGGAGGATTTCGTGATGATTTCTTCAACAGAAAGGATTCCGTAAGATTCGTGATCGTGCAAAACGCGACCCGCGTAAAGGAATCGGCCATTCTCGCAATGAAATTGATCTGTAAGTTTTACGACGCCTTCATTGAGAGCGCTCGAAACAACGACGATTTTGAAAGTGGACCCAGGTTCAGCCAGATCCGAAATAACCCGGTTGCGCAGCGAATCCATTGAAAAAGCACCGGGCCGATTTGGATCAAAATTCGGCAGCGTTGCCATCGCCAGGATTTCTCCCGTGCGCGGACGAACCATAATGGCCGAGGCACTGATCGGTGTATGCGCGCGCATCGCATCGGCCAACTCCGTTTCAACGATGTTTTGCAAAGCAGCATCAATCGTCAGAACGACGTTCCTGCCGTCGCGCGCTTCGACATCCCCATCGCGATAGGCCAGAATTTCGCGGCGGCGACTGTCTATCTCGGTTCGACGCCAGCCGGGAACGCCACTCAGTTGCTTTTCCATTGAAAGTTCGATTCCATTTCTTCCCACGACTTCGCCTTTATCACCTGCGCCGACATAACCCAGCACATGCGCCGCGAGAGATTGATGGGGATAAACGCGCAATTGATCTTCCTCTGTAAAAACCGCTTTTTGCCGCAAGTTTTTCAGGACAGTTTGTTGCGCTTTGTTCAAAATCTTTTCGTCCATCCCAAAAGATTGTTTGGCAAGCGTCTGTTGAATTTGTTCCCACTCTTCCACCTTCACTTTATTTTTGAGCAGGACAAATTGAGCAAAAATCGGTTCGCCATTCGTTTGATAACGGATAATTCGCGGCTGAAGTTTTTGCGCCAAAACATTTTCATCCATCTTGAGCAGCGGGGAGAGAACGCGCGCCATTTCCATCCAGCGGTCACCAATTAATTTTGGATCTGCGCAAACAATTTTCGCCTGCACGCTTGTCGCCAGGGGAACGCCGCGAATGTCGCGAATTTGGCCGCGCAGAGGTTCGCGCGCGATGACTCGCTGAGTATTGCGCCTGGCTTGGGCGCGCAATTCATCGTGGCGGAAAACTTGCAGATCAACGAGCCGGAAGCCAAGGCAGGCCAGCCCCGCCAAAAGCAGTAACGCCAGCGCCAACAACCGTCGAAATTGAACTGCTTTTGCCATGGCTCGTTTTGAATTTACCTACCGCCCGTGCCGTTCGGTTCCTCCTCCGAACAGGCCCGGGCGGCGGTAAAATTAGTTT
>JBDSLX010000050.1:0-6191 GCA_039916145.1 Verrucomicrobiota bacterium
CAGGGTGATGAGTAATATGTTTTTCATAGTTCAAATAAACTGACTTTTTGTTTTGTTTCTTCCTAGCTGATTTTCCCCTATTCGTTGCATCAGCTTTAGACCTGAGCAACAACCGGTTAAAATAAGACACGAAGGTAAGGCGTTGTTCCAAGACGACATAAATTTCTTACAAATATTTTCTGAGAATGGGTTTCAAAATAGTTTTAATTTTTTTAGGCCAAAGTTTTTTCTCGGTCATAATGGCGTTGCGTAATGCGTCGTGGCACGGCCAGTTGGGTTGCTTTGGTATTTCAGGAATCACACTGGCGACGATTCGCTTGGCCATGGCCGCATTCTTCATCAGATTCGCGATCACTATTTCCACGGTCACGTGCGCTTCATCCACTTTCCAACAATCGTAATCGGTAATCATTGCCATCGTTGCGTAAGAGATTTCAGCTTCCCGCGCGCACTTGGCTTCCCCGAGATTCGTCATGCCGATCACGTCATAGCCAGTTTTGTGATTAGTAAGGGATTCAGCGCGTGTGCTAAAAGCCGGGCCTTCCATATTAACGTAAGTACCGCCGTCATGAACGCGGGCTTTTGACTTTCGCGCATGTTTCAACAGAAGTTTTCGCAACTCTTCACAAATGGGATCTGCGAACGCGATGTGTGCCACAATGCCGCGTCCGAAGAACGAATGTTCAAATGAACGTTTCGTGCGATCAAGAAATTGGTCCGGTAAAACGATGTCGCACGGTTTGTACTTTGCCTGGAGTGAGCCGACTGCGCTCACACTGATAATCCAACTTACGTTCAATTTTTTCAGGCCAAAAATATTAGCGCGATGATTCAACTCGCTGGGCATGATGCGATGCCCGCGTCCGTGCCGTGGCAGAAAAACTACTTCGCGTCCGGCCAGTTCACCCGTGAGAAAATCATCGGAAGGCGCGCCGAACGGCGTTTTGATTTTCACCCACTTTTGTTTAGTGAACCCTTCGATGTGATAAAGTCCGCTGCCGCCGATAATTCCAATGCGATGATTTTTCATTCGCGGATATGGCCGCAAAAAAGGGCGAAAGGCACAAGAAGTTTTTTGCTGTGGCGCGCAACTCAGCGCAGCCTGCCATTAGGGAGCAGGTTCCAGCATGACCCTGTAAAAACGCTGTTGCTGCGTCGCGGGTTGTGGGTCAAACCAGATTTCTTTAGATGCACTTAGCGTAAAGCTGCCGAGCGATTGCCAACCGCTGGCGTTTTTCAAATCGTCCGTAAAGTGAATTCCGTAGGTGCGCCCGACAATACCTTCGATAGTAATTCCCGCGTGTAAATTGAGAGTCACGGTCGGTTCGGGCGCAGGCGCGCTCGTGGAGTTTGGATCCACCGTTTCCTTGTTCTTGTTTCCAAAAACACTATACGTTTGGAGGCTTGCGAATGTTTTTACGGGTGCAGCGCTTTTGGCGGTGACGATGCTTGGGCCAGTAACAGATCCATTCCACCGCTGATAATAGTGCGGATTATTCTGCGGCGTATAGGTGACAGCCAAGGTATTGACGCTACCAGGCTGAACAGACGAGTCCGTTGTCAAAGTGAAAACTGCACTCGTTCCTGCTGGATAGACGCTGGGCGATTGTCGTCCCCACCACACCAGCCATTTCATCCCGGATTTTGCTGCTGGAAAAATAACGGTATCATCATGGTCATCCAGCATCTCTTTCTGCCGCTCATCCATGATCCAATAACCGGTTCCATCCGCCGTCGAATACGAAGGAGGAACAGTGTAACTCAAAACCCGCGTTTCCTGAGGAACCTCCATTATGAAACCGTCTAACCCCCAGGATTGATCTTGATTGTAAACCGTCCACGTATAGAGATTTTTACCGTTGGTCGCTTCCACTTTCGTGTGAACGCTGTAGCCAGCGTGCGATGATGTAATTGCGCCAAGAATTAAAGAGGCACAAAGGGCGAGTTTTTGCGAAGCGAACGTTTTCATGTTTCATTCCTGCCGGGGTTTATGAATGAAGTTAGCGATTGGAATAGAGCCAGTCAAACAGTGAAGGTGTTAGAGGGCGTTTGGAAAGGAATAAAAAATTTTCAGCGATGCGCCGAAACCCTTAATCCAACGCTCGACTTTCTCCCGATTCCTGCACCCTGATTGGGCGAGATAAAATTGCATGGTGATGATCACAAACTTGAAGCAGCGACCGATGCAATTTTTAGCGGCAATTTTGATTTCGATCATTTGTTCGGGTTGTGCCAGCGATAAACTACTGCGGCAACGATGGTCGAATTGCCCGCCAGTAACGGATAAAAAATTCGACGAGGCACTGACCGAATTAGCGGGGATAACTTTGCTAAAAGGCAATCGGATCACGGAGCTTGTGAATGGCGAAGAATTTTTTCCGGCGATGGTCGAAGCCATTCGCGGCGCGCAACAAAGTGTTGATTTCGAAAATTTCGTCTGGCGTTCTGGGGAAGTCAGCACGCGTTTGATCGAAGCGCTGAGCGAACGAGCGCGGGCGGGAGTTAAAATTCATTTTCTGGTGGATGCCTTGGGCGCGACCAAACTCGTCCCTCCAGATTTGGAAAAGTTGCAGAAGGCGGGCGTCATCGTCGCCAAATATAATCCGCCGTGGTTTCCCAGTTGGTTTTCAGTGAACCATCGCACCCACCGCAAGACTTTGGTGGTCGATGGAAAAACAGGTTTCATTGGCGGGATTTCCATCGCCGACGAATGGCTGAATCACACCGAGAATCCGGGACGCTGGCGCGATTCAAACTATCGCGTCGAAGGCCCAATCATTGGGCAGTTGCAGAAAATTTTTGCGTTGAATTGGACGCAAGCCACCGGCGAAAAACTTCAGGGGGATGAAGAAGTTTCCGCAGGAGCAGGCTCGTGCGAAGCGGCGTGTTTCATGAGCGGACCGGGAGAAGGCGACAAAAGCGCGCGCCGGATATTTTTTCTGTCTATTGCCGCCGCACAAAAGAGCCTCCGCCTTGCGCACTCGTATTTTATTCCTGACAATTCTGCCACGAAACTTTTGATCGACGCCCGCCAGCGCGGCGTGAAAGTGGAAATCATCACGCCCGGACTGGTAAACTTAAATTTTGTGCGGCGCGCCTCGCGTTCGCGCTGGCAAAAGCTACTCGACGCCGGCGTGGAATTTTACGAATACCAGCCGACCAAATATCATTTGAAGCTGATCGTCGTGGATGACATCTGGGTCACGGCTGGCTCGATTAATTTTGATGAGCGCTCGTTCCGAATTAATGACGAAGCGAATTTTGTCGCGCGCGACCGGGATTTTGCCGCGACGCAAATTTCCACGTTTGAAGCCGACAAACGCTTGTCGCAACGCGTGGATGAGGAGAAATTTAAACGGCGGCCCTGGCGGACAAAAGTTGCCGAATATTTTTTTGGGCTGCTCCGATTTCAACTTTGAGTAAACGAAAAAGAATTCGACGGGGGCAAGAAATTTCTTGAGCGGATGGCGAAAGTCGAATCTACTCTTGCGCCATGTCAAAAGTTAAACACATCGGATTGGTTAAATTTAAAGAGGCCACGAGCGAAGATCAGATCAATGCTCTCTTCAGTCAACTGCTCGATTTGAGCGAGAGCATTGATGGACTCGAGGACTATGTGTCCGGCCCAAACTCCAGTCCTGAGGGATTGAACCAGGGCTTTACCCATGGATTTGTGATGACCTTTACCGGTGCTGCCGCCCGTGACGCTTATCTCCCACATCCCGAGCACCAGAAGGTGAAAGATACATTCTTGCCGCTGATCGATTCGATTGTCATCGTTGATTTTGAGGTTTGATTCTGCATCCTCGGCGCCGCCACCAAACCGGCGTCGAGAAGGTCTTTGTTAAATTAATTCTGGAGGAGAGGTTCGACGACCGATC
Source organism: Verrucomicrobiota bacterium (assembly GCA_039916145.1). Taxonomy (GTDB): domain Bacteria; phylum Verrucomicrobiota; class Verrucomicrobiia; order Limisphaerales; family CANJXF01; genus CANJXF01. The sequence continues at coordinate 3,882 of JBDSLX010000050.1, forward strand.
AATTCGGTTCTAGGCTTTTCCCTCAATAAAATCCAAGTAAAAGTTTGTGAATTATTCAGGGCTGGCCTGATTCCGATTCACGGAATTTTATACTAAGGTTTCTTGGTAAGCTCGCGGTAAGAAGTTAGATGGCCAAGCTTACTATTCCAAAATTGTTCCCATGAAAAAAAATAATTCTGGTCATGTAATGGAAATGCCCGAAGTCGGCTCAAAACCGACACAACCCGTCCGACAGGAGCTTAAATCGCCCCGGCGCGCAGTTGTAATTTCTCAAAATCAAAATGGCGCAAAAAGACGCGTTGCGTCCCAACTCGATAAAGGCGATCCGGGCCATCCTGATTCTAAAAAGATTCTGATGGCATTGATTTGTCTTAAAAAAGGAGATTTTTCAGTGCGATTGCCCCTGGAATGGTCAGGCACTCAAGGAAAGGTGGCCGATACATTCAATGAATTGGCGGAGTTGATGGAGCATTCGACTTCAGACTTGAGTCGGATCAGCCGCGTGGTCGGGCGTGAGGGAAAAATTACGGAGCGCCTTTCTTTGGGAAATGTGACGGGTGCCTGGGCCGAGCGTGTCGATTCGGTGAATACATTGATCAATTATCTCGTGCATCCGATTTCTGAAACAGCGCGTGTCATCGGCGCTGTGGCCAAAGGCGATCTTTCACAAAACATGGCGGTGGAAATTCAGGGGAGAAAACTGGAAGGTGAATTTTTGCGAACAGCGAAAACGGTTAATACGATGGTGGACCAGCTTTCGGCGTTTGCTTCTGAAGTGACACGCGTGGCGCGCGAAGTCGGCACGGAAGGAAAACTTGGCGGTCAGGCAAAAGTCAAAGGCGTCGCTGGAACATGGAAAGATTTGACGGACAATGTGAATTTGATGGCGTCGAATTTGACTTCTCAGGTGCGCAACATTGCGACGGTGACGACGGCCGTGGCGACGGGTGACTTGACCAAGAAAATTACGGTCGATGTCAAAGGTGAATTTTTGGAATTGAAAGACACCATCAACACGATGGTGGATCAGCTTCGTTCGTTTGCTTCGGAAGTGACGCGCGTGGCGCGCGAAGTCGGAACGGAAGGTGAGTTGGGTGGACAGGCAAAAGTCGAAGGTGTTTCTGGAACGTGGAAAGATTTGACCGATTCGGTGAACCTGATGGCATCAAACCTCACGGCGCAGGTTCGTAGTATCGCAACGGTGACCACGGCGGTGGCGAATGGCGACCTTTCCAAAAAAATTACGGTCAACGTCAAAGGCGAAATTTTGGAATTGAAAAACACCATCAACACGATGGTGGATCAACTTTCGTCATTCGCGTCTGAAGTGACACGTGTCGCGCGCGAAGTCGGCACGGAAGGAAAACTCGGCGGACAAGCTGACGTAAAAGGTGTGGCTGGAACCTGGAAAGATTTGACCGATTCCGTGAATTCGATGGCCGGAAATTTGACTGCGCAAGTTCGTAATATCGCGGAAGTCACGACAGCTGTCGCTAATGGTGATTTGTCGAAAAAAATCACAGTGGATGTCAAAGGCGAAATTCTCCAACTCAAAAACACCATCAACACCCTGGTGGATCAGCTTTCGTCATTTGCTTCGGAAGTGACCCGTGTAGCGCGCGAAGTCGGTACGGAAGGAATTCTCGGTGGACAAGCTTATGTGAAAGGTGTCGCTGGAACCTGGAAAGATTTGACCGACTCGGTGAATTCGATGGCGGGCAATCTGACGTCGCAAGTGCGTAACATTGCGGCGGTGACCACGGCGGTCGCGAATGGAGATTTGTCCAGAAAAATCACGGTCGATGTGAAAGGTGAAATTCTCGAATTAAAAAACACCGTCAATACGATGGTGGATCAGCTTTCATCGTTCGCGGCGGAAGTGACGCGTGTGGCGCGCGAAGTCGGCACCGAAGGAAAACTCGGCGGACAAGCGCAAGTCAAAGGTGTGGCAGGAACCTGGAAAGATTTGACCGACTCTGTGAATTCGATGGCAGGAAATTTGACTTCTCAAGTGCGCAACATTGCGGCTGTGACGACGGCGGTGGCGAATGGCGACTTATCGAAAAAAATCACCGTGGATGTCAAAGGGGAAATTCTTCAACTCAAAGACACCATTAACACGATGGTGGATCAGCTTTCATCGTTTGCCGCTGAAGTGACTCGGGTGGCGCGCGAAGTCGGCACCGAAGGAAAACTCGGCGGACAAGCAGATGTAAAAGGGGTCGCTGGAACGTGGAAAGATTTGACCGACTCGGTGAATTCGATGGCAGGAAATTTGACTGGCCAGGTTCGTAATATTGCCGAAGTGAC
>JBDSLX010000051.1:0-6084 GCA_039916145.1 Verrucomicrobiota bacterium
GTTGCGTGCGGACATCAGCGGTGCGCTGGTTAGCGGCAAAACGTTGCCCGTGGTTTTGCAAAAATGCGCCGAAGCAGTGGTCAATCATCTGGACGCGGCTTTCGCCCGCATCTGGACGCTCAAAGAAACGGAAAATATTTTAGAACTGCAAGCCAGCGCAGGCATTTACACGCATCTCAATGGGCCGCACGGGCGCGTGAAAGTCGGCGAATTCAAAATCGGACGCATCGCCCAAAGCGCGCAGCCGTTGCTGACCAATGACGTTCAGCATGACTCGAACATCAGCGATCCCAAATGGGCGAAGCGCGAAGGCATGGTGGCGTTTGCCGGTTATCCGATAACCCTCGAAGGCCGCGTCCTCGGAGTCATGGGGCTGTTCGCCCGCCACACGCTTTCCGAAACGGTGCTCAGTGAACTTGCGCCCATCACGGATGGGATTGCGCAATGGATTCAGCGCAAGCGGGCGGAAGGAGATTTGCGCGAAAGCGAAGAGGGTTTCCGCTCGCTCGTCTCCATCATCACGGATGTGCCGTGGACGACGGATGCCCAGGGCGCGTTCGTCGTGCCGCAACTCGCGTGGGAGAAATTCACCGGTCAATCGTGGGAAGAACATCGCGACTTTGGCTGGACGAACGCTGTGCACCCCGACGAACGCGAAGCAGTGAAAGAGATTTGGGAGGCCGCGAAGCAGGCGCGTTCACTTTATGAATCCCGTGCCCGGCTCTGGCATGCGCCTTCGCAGCAATACCGTCACTTCGTCGCGCGGGCCACGCCGTTGTTCGATACCAATGGCGACGTGCGCGCGTGGGTCGGCACTTGCACGGACTGTCACGACGCAAAAGCCGCCGAAGAAAAATTGCGCGAGAGCGAGGAGCGCTTCCGCAACATGGCCGACAACATCCCCCAATTGGCGTGGATTGCGGATGCCGGAACCGAAGGCAAGGCCAGTTGGTTCAACAAAGTCTGGCTCGACTACACCGGCACTACCATCGAACAGATGCAAGGATCGGGTTGGAAGTCAGTCCACCATCCCGATTACGTCGAGCGAGTCGCGGCGAAATTCGAGCATTACGTCAAGGAATGTCTGGACTGGGAAGACACGTTCCCGCTGCGCGGCAAGGACGGCCAATACCGTTGGTTTCTCTCGCGCATGAAAGTCATCCGCGACGAATCCGGAAAGGCCGTGCGCATCTTCGGCACGAACACCGACATGACGGAACTGCGCGAGGCCCAAAAACAATTGAGCGAACACGCAGAGGTTTTGGAACGCACCGTGGCCGAGCGCACCGCCGACTTGAAAGAAACCAACGAACAACTCGAAGCCTACGTTTATTCCATCGCGCACGACCTGCGCGCGCCGCTCCGTTCGATGCAAGGTTTCTCCCAGGTGTTGATCGACGATTACGCTACGAGTCTGGACGAAACCGCGCGCAATTTTCTGGAACGCATCAATCATTCCTCGGAGTTCATGGATAAAATGATCATGGACCTGCTCTCCTTCGGTCGCGCTGGACGTGCGGAAATTGAATTGAAACCCGTCTCCGTGCCATCCGCATGGGACGCCGCACTTTTCCAATGCAACAAACAAATCGAGCAGACAGATTCGCAAATCGAAACGGTCCTGCCGCTGCCCTCCGTGCGCGCCAACGAAGCCACGCTCACCCAAATTTTTGCCAACCTGTTGAGCAACGGAATGAAATTTGTTCCGGCGGACACTCAACCAAAAATTCGTTTTTGGGCCGAAGACTGCGGTCCATCCGTGCGGTTCTGTTTAAAAGACAACGGCGTCGGCATTCCGCCCGATCAACACGAGCGCGTCTTCCGCGTTTTCGAACGACTGAATGGCGCGCGTTTTCCCGGAACCGGCATCGGCCTCTCCATCGTGCGCAAAGGCGTCGAGCGCATGGATGGAAAAGTCGGATTGGAATCCGCACCGGGCAAAGGAAGTAAATTTTGGATTGAATTACAGAAGGCGTGAGAAAAACCGCATTCAACCCGAACTCCGAAGTAGGAATGGGGAGCGCACGCGGCCCGCGTGCTGATTTGGGCGGCCCCGCCCAAATCTTCGTCCCACATTTTTTGTCCCATTTCCCCGGTCCAGAAAATTTGTGGAATGAGGTTTTCGGCGAGCCGCCGAAAACCGCACGCCAGCGGCGTGCGCTCCCCACCATGCTCAACTTCAACTTCGGAATTCGGGTTAAAGCAGTAATTTTATTTCATCCGCGACCAGTGGGCTTGCGAGAATGGCCGTTTTTAATTTGGTAAAAATCTCCGGCGGCAAATCCTTGTGATAGCGAACTTCTTTCCGTTTCACCAAGCCTGCCAATTCGGAGAGCGGTTTTTCCAGAACCACGTTGCAATCCACTGCCGACAAAACTTTGAACTCGTCGTATTCCTTCGGTGAAATTTCCACGACAGTATTGGGTCGTTCGCGATTGCGAATTCGCACTTTGTCCACCTTGGAAGTAACAATCGTCAGCAGCAATAGTTTGGTGGTTATCGGATCGCGATTCACCACCACGAAGAAATGGGGTTCGCCCGAACTCAACTCGCGGCTTTGAAAATAATAGACGCTTCCCGCTCGTAGCCCGACCCGCAATTCCATTGGAACGCCCTCGCTCGCCATGGCCATTTAGCGCCACGAACGCTCAAAGTCCGCCACTTCACCGATGCCCTCCGCGACGGCTTCCCGCTCCTCGGCACTCAACGCATGACACGGCTCGTATCCTTTCGGCGGATCGTCCAGAAAATCCCGGTAATTCATCGGCGCGCGTGAAACCAGTTTGGCCTTCAACGCTGCTTCGTGTCGTTTCCATTCAGGATATTTGTGAGTCAACTCAGCCAATGCAAAGCGATCCTCTTTGCCAAACTGCTCCCACGACCAGGCCAGCGCGTCACGGTCGCTCTGCGAAAAAACCTTTTCCTCCACCTCGCGTTCCGAGCAGAAAGTGTAGCGCGTGATCGGGCGAAGAAACGACCTGGCATAATCCCGTTCCTCTTTGCCAAGAAAATCGCCCATCTCCGCAATGTCCTTGGTGTTCGACGGTACCGGGCCGTATTGCATCGCCAGATATTCATCGCCGATGATCGGACGCCCGAACCGGCGCAAGTGATAGCGATCCGCGAAATACACCAGCTTCAACGCCTTCAATTTATGAATGCTGCCACCCGCCCGTTTCGCCAAAAAATTCAGAGCTTGCGTGGCTTTGCGATGGGAAAACGAAAATGGCATAGGAAATTGTGAGCTCAGACGGTCGTCCATATATCTGGCAAAAAGAGCGGTTGGTCAATTGTTTAAGCCGCAATTCTCCGGTTCGAACGCGACAAGGCGAAATCCAAAACCATTCAGCTCGCCGATGTGAAACAAGCACCCTGACACAAACACGCCTTCCAATGGTTCACCGGTTTGTTTCGGGAGCAGCTTTGAAATTCAAATTGGTTGGACTGTTTTTGTCCTATCAAGCCTGCGAAACTGCATGTAAGAAAGGTTAGCACATGAGTGATAATTCAAAAATCGAATGGACCGACGCAACGTGGAATCCCGTTCGTGGTTGCACAAAGGTCAGTCCCGGATGCTTGAATTGCTACGCGGAAACTTTTTCAGAAAGATTTCGAGGTGTTCGCGGGCATCCATTCGAATTCGGTTTTGATTTGCGATTAGTTCCCGAAAAATTGGCGGAACCTTTAAAATGGCATTCGCCTAAAATGATTTTCGTGAACTCCATGAGCGATTTGTTTCAAAAAGATGTTCCGGACGAATATGTGATCGCCGTCGTTGAAGTCATGATGAAAGCGAATTGGCACACGTATCAGGTGCTTACGAAACGTTCTGAGCGGATGCGCGATTTGCTAAAAACCAAACTGAAATTTGCCGCAAGTAGCTCGCACATTTGGTGGGGAGTTAGCGTCGAAAACAAAAAACACGGTCTGCCCCGCATTGATCACCTACGTGAATCTCCCGCTGCCGTAAGATTTTTATCGATTGAGCCGCTATTGGAAGATTTGGGTAAAGTAAATTTGAAGCGAATTGATTGGGTGATTGTCGGTGGTGAAAGTGGGCATGGGGCTAGGCCGCTTGAAATTTCATGGGTGCGAAACATTAGAGAAGAATGTAAACAATCGAAGGTCGCATTTTTCTTCAAACAATGGGGCGGCGTTCAGAAAAGCAAACATGGCCGAGAATTAGACGGTCGTACTTATAGCGAATTTCCCGAACGTGAAGAAACCCCGGTCTTGGAGAAGCAGGAGCGTTTGGCTTTGATTTCCGCAGTGGAATCGCGTGAATTCGCCTTGGCATGAATCCAGATGACTACCAAGGTCGCGAACAGACGCTAGTTAAACACATAATTCTTCGGCGTTATCTTCTTCGCCTAGCCGTAATTATTGGAAACGCATATAGCTCGATTACCTACGTTGATTGTTTTTGTGGCCCTTGGGAAAATAAAGCGGGAGACTTTTCGGATACCTCATTTGGAATTGCTGTTCAAGAACTCAGAAAGGCTCGCGATGAACTTCAAAAGCGAGAAATCTCACTGAAGTTGAGATGTTTCTTTCTAGAAAAGGATAAAGCTGCTTTTAAAAAACTGGACGGTTTCTGTTCGCAAATTCGCCCCGAAATCGATGCGAAAGCAAAGAACGACATTTTAGAAAACTCTGTTGCAGACATTTTGCATTTTCAGAAGACGGGACGCGGAAATTTCACATTTGTTTTAATTGACCCTAAGGGATGGACGGGTTTCGAAATGGATATTATTCGTCCTCTTCTGCAAATTAGTCCTGGCGAGGTGTTAATTACTTACATGACCAGCTTCACCAGACGATTCATCGAGTCCCCCAACCCGAATCTCAGTCCCGGTTTTGATCGGCTTTATGGAAGCCCAGAATTTCGCCAGCGGTTAAAAATGGCATCGCAAGAAAATCGGGATGACACGATGGTTCAAGAATATGCGAACAAGATAAAAGACGAGGGAAATTTCAAGTTCGTTTGTTACACGCCAATTTTTCAACCAGAGGTAGATGATATTCATTTTCATCTGGTCTATGGAACTCGAAACGAGAGAGGCCTCGAAGTTTTCAAGAAAGAAGAACGAAAAGCCGTCCAGACAATGGAGGAAGCGCGAGCAAAAGCTCAACAAATGAAACGAGAATCGGGTGGCGCTTTGGAATTGTTCTCTAGCGCGGTAATGCACGACTCAACATTTTATGACGGTCTCCGGAACAAATATTTGGAACAGGTGAAGGAATTTTGTTCCGCAGAATTATCGGCCAAGAAAAAAATCCTTTACGACGTGTTATGGAAAAAGGCGCTCACTACGCCTCTTGTTTGGGTCGAAGATTTGAATGGATGGCTTTCTGAGATGAAGATTCAAAACAAACTGAAACTTTTAAATATGGGGCCAAGAGAGAAAGTGCCGAAGCGGGGTTCAAATGTTATCGTGGAATGGCTTTCCTAAGTCCGTTTCCTGAATAAAAAAACGGCCTCTGTTTCCAGAGACCGTTCTGTTTTAGATTTTTATCGAACTTATTCCCGCCATCCGTGATTTTCGCGCACCTGGATCATCGACGCCAAAATGTTGTTCCACGTTTCCTGTTTCATCATCACGTCGTTCGGGAACATGCAGCCGTCCCAGCAGATGTGTTTAAATTTCTTTGTCACTTTGCCGGAGTCGTCGCGCATCCAGTAACCGGCGTCGCGGGCGATGTTTAATTTTCCGTTCGGATCGGTCGCAAGACAATGACGGCCGGTTTTGTCGTGAGAGCCGGAGCCTTTGACGGTGGCGTCGTTTTGCGCGACGTGGAAATCGAGCGTCCACGGGCGGAGCGCTTTGGTCATTTTCTTCATCGCTTCGTGAAATGCGCCCGGTTCCCAACTGAAGTTTTTCGGGACGATGCGGTGTTTCGGTTCGTTGTAGCCGAGCAAATATAAAAGCGTGTGCGCCATGTCAGCCTGGAAGCCGACGACTTTCGGCTGGCCGACGGCTTCGAGCGTGTCGAGCATCGCGCGCCAACTGTGCATGCCGCCCCAGCAGATTTCGCCTTCCGCCGCGAGTTTTTCGCCGTGATCTTTGGCGATCTTCCCGGCTT
>JBDSLX010000052.1:0-5421 GCA_039916145.1 Verrucomicrobiota bacterium
ATGGTGTAAAAGAAAATTGCCAAGAATTGCGCCAGCGGTTTTGCGTTGATTTATCGAAGATGTTCGCTCCTTCACGGAATTTGGCGAGACGCCAAATTCAACAGGCCGGAGGCCTGTTCCACCCACAAAAGCCATTTCTATTTCTTCCAACCGGGACCGCGAACCACTCGTCCAGGTTTTGCGTCGGTGTGTTCCCCATCCTTCAACACTTGAACGCCATTCACAAATACGTGCTGAACGCCGGTTGAATATCGATGCGGTTTTTCAAACGTGGCGTGGTCTTGAATCTTTGCCGGATCAAACACAACGACATCGGCGAAATATCCAGTTTTGAGCGCGCCGCGTTTTTGTAGTTTTAGATTTTCGGCGGGTAACGAAGTTAATCGGTGAATCGCTTGTTCGAGCGGAATGATTTTTTCGTCGCGCACATATTTGCCAAGCAAACGCGCAAAATTTCCGTAAGCGCGCGGGTGCGGATTCGAGTTCAGAAAAATTCCTTCCGGCGCGAGCGATGAGGCGTCGGAGTTAAATGTAATCCACGGCAGCTTGAGTTGTTTGCGCACGTTCTCTTCGGACATCAGAAAATAAACTGTGCCGACACGGCTCTCGTCTTCGATTACCAAATCCATCGCGGTTTCTTCGGCGGATTTGCCGCGCAACTTTGCAACTTCTGCCAAAGTTTTTCCAGTGAGCGGTTTTAATTTTTCATTTTTGAATCCGATGAGAATAATTTTCTCTGGCGAACCGGCAGCGAGAAAGAAGTTTTCCCAATCGTTGGAAGGAGTGTCCATTTCACGCTTCACTCGTTCGCGAGTGGCTGGATCTTTCAGGCGCGAAATCCATTCTTTCAATCCGCCTTCCTGCACCCACGGCGGCATCGCGGCATCGAGTCCGGTTGCGCCGGCGGTGTAGTTATACATGTCGGCAGTGATGTGCAGACCTTCTTGTCGCGCCTTTTCAATTTTCGCGATTGCGGCATCGAGCTTGTTCCAGTTCGGTTGGCCAGCGGCTTTCAAGTGATAAACTTCGGCGGGAATTTTTGCTTCGCGCGAAATCGTGATGAGTTCATCGAGCGCTTCGAGAAAACGATTTCCTTCGCTGCGCAAATGCGACGTGTAAATGCCGCCGTGTTTCCCGGCGATTTTGGCGAGTTCGATCAATTCGTCTGTCTTTGCATAAAAAGCAGGCGCGTAAATCAGCGAAGTCCCGAGGCCAAGCGCGCCTTCTTCCATTGCGCCGCGAACAAGATTTTTCATTCGCGCCAATTCTTCCGGCGTGGGCGGACGATTCGCGTAACCGATTTCGTGAACACGAACGGTCGTTGCTCCGACGAATGACGCGATGTTCGGAGAAACACCCTTTTGCGCGAGATAATCGAGAGATTCACCGAGCGTCGTCCAGCGCACGTCGAACTTGATGTCGCCCTGCTGCTCGACCATTTCCTTTTTCATCGCATCGTTCAGCGGTCCCGCCGATTCACCTTCGCCGAAAATTTCCAGCGTGATGCCCTGGCGAATGTCGCTTTGCGAACGGCCATCGTGAATCAACGCTTCCTGCGCCCAACTGAGCATGTTGATGAAGCCCGGTGAAACCGCCAAACCAGTCGCGTCGATTTCAGTTTTGCCGTGATCGCGTTTTAATTTTCCAATCGCCGCGATGGAATCGTTTTGAATGGCGACATCAGCAACAAACGGTTTCTTTCCGCTGCCGTCGTAAATCGTGCCGTGGCGAATGATGACGTCGTAATTTTTGGCAGGGCAGGGGATGGCAATCATCAAAGCAGAGAGCGCTGCAAGGAAGGATGCAAAAAATGATTTCATTGATCTTTCTTCGAAAACGTGGATGAGGCTTTTGAGGTGATTTATTGGTTAATGTTGACTGAACTGTTTTTCAAATTCCACAGGTGATTTGTAGCCCGGGGCGCTGTGGAGCCGCTTTGGGTTGTAAAAGGTTTCGATGTAATCAAAAACCCGCAGCCGGGCTTCCGCCCGCGTGTTCGGCTTCTCTTCGAAGCATTCGGTTTTGAAGGTCGCCATGAAGGACTCGGCAAAAGCGTTGTCGTACGGGTTGGCCGGACGGCTCATGCTCGGAGTGATTTTAAATGCGGCCAATAACGCCCGATACGCGCCACTGGCATACTGAACTCCTCGATCCGAATGGTGTAAAAGTCCCGGAGCCGGACGACGTTCTTTTTGCGCCCGGCTCAGGGCTGCTGTCACCAACGTGGTTTCCAAGGAGAGGCCCATCGCCCAGCCGACGACTTTGCGCGAACAAACATCGAGAATGACCGCCAGGTAAATCCAGCCTTCTGCGGTTTCAATGTAAGTGATGTCCCCCACCCAGATTTGATCGGGCTGATCCGGCAAAGGCACTTGGGCCAGCCAGTTGGGAGCGATGGGATGGTCGTGATCGCTTTGCGTGGTGCGCGGAACAAACCGCCGTTTCTGGCGCGCTTTCAGGTTGTTTTCACGCATGATCCGCGTGATGCGATTTTTGCCGCAGCGTTCGCCTGCTTGGCGCAAGGAGGCGCACACACGCGGGCTGCCGTAGGTGTTGCGGCTCTCCCGGAAGATCGGTTTAATCTTCTGCAAAAGCGTTTGGTCCCGCTGGCGGCGCGGGCGATGGGGTTTTTGTTGATGCGCGTAAAAACCGCTGGGAGTGACTTCCAACGCGTGGGCCATGTCCTCGACCTCAAAATCAGCCTTTAAAGAGTTCATCAGTTGGAAGCGCTGTTGAGGTTGCCGTCCGAGACAATGGCCAAGGCTTTTTTTAAAATGTCCCGCTGCCGGCGCAGGTAATCATTGTCCTGCTGGAGTCGGCGAATCTCGCGCTGATCGGGTGTCTCCGCCGCGAGCGTTTTGGATTGAGAGAGAGCGCCGCCGTTTTTGGTCTCGGCGACCCATTGCCGCAGCGACCAGGTGGAACAGCCCAGATCCGCGCTGACGGATCGGAGGGTGCGTCCCGACTGGACCAGGGCGACGGCATTTTGTTTAAACTCGGCCTCATAACGCCGGGCGCATTTGCTTTTCGTTTCCATTGCTTGTTCTTTCTACACCCCAAAAGCCCTCTCTACAAAATCGAAGTAACATCACATCTTTGAAAATTGTTCGCCCTCACCCTAGCCCTCTCCCCCGAGGAGAGGGAATAAAATAGTCGCGTTGGAGAAATCATTGGAGCGGGTCGGTTATGTCGCCACGTCTCCGCAATTTCCGAACAGAAAGGACGACGAACATTTGTCGAACGTGGAAAAACATTCTCCCTCTCCTTGGGGAGAGGGCCGGGGTGAGGGAGAACGTTTATTTCACTGATAAAAATTCACCGACGGCATCACGATTTAGCCGCCCGAATTTTTTCCTTCTTCTCTTCCAGTTCCGCTTGAAGGGATTTGCGGTCGCTCACAAGTTGTTTTTCAATCTTTTCATATTCCTCGTAATCACCCTTCTCCCTCGCTTTCGCCAACTCGCCTTTCACAAAGATTTCCCGCTCGGCAATTTTCGCGGAAAATTTTGCGTCCAGATCGGCGAGTTGTTTCTTTTGTTTGTCGGTGACTTTGGCGGTCGGCGCAGTTTTGTTCAAACGCTCCATCGCGAGTTCGTAGGCGGATTTCATAAAATTTTAATTTGTCGGTTGCGAGAAATCTAAATCGCTTTGGGCGATATGCCAGCAAATGCGAACTCTGCTTTCCGTTGAATTTTAGGATTTGCCACGCCACAGTTGCAGCGAAATATTGTCCGACAGCTTAAAGATCATTATGAAATTGCGCTGGCTTTTATCGAGTGCCGATCGGGAAGCGGTCGAGATGTGCAAACACGTCCGCAAGTTGTTCAATGCGCAACGCGATTTTCTTTCCACCCAGGCGACGGATGCGGTAAATTCCGCTCTCGCCGAAACGCAAAAAGCGATTGATGACGGCGTGGACAAAAAAACTTTGCGCAAACGCGTGGGCAATCTCGAAACCGCAGCGAACAAATGGATCAAGCCGTATCCGAATGCGAAATGGCGCGAGAACGTCGAAGTTTTTTTGGTTGCGATTGCGGTTGCGATGGCGATTCGCACTTTTTTTCTGCAACCGTTTAAAATCCCGACCGGCTCTCTGCAGCCGACTTTGTATGGAATCGAGTTTGAACCTTTGCAGGCAACTTCAAACAAACCGGAAGAAAAAATTCCAAATGCTTTTGGGAAAATCTGGGACGCGGCGGTGGGCGGAACATTTTATCATTTCAGGCAAGCCGAGGCCGACGGAGAAGTGGTCAAAGTCGATCAACCCCGGCGTTTCCTATTCTTTCTTAAAAAGCAAACCGTCTGGGTAAAATACAACGGGCGTGACCAGGCGCCTCACACCATCTGGTTCGCGCCGGAACAAGATCCCAAAAAAGATAATAAATTTTTGAGGCTCGCAGAATTATATCCCGGTCGGACTTTTCAAAAGGGCGATTACATTTTTCAAGTCAAAGAAATCGCGGGCGATCATTTGTTTGTCAACCGCATTACCTACAATTTTCGTCCGCCGACGCGTGGCGAAATTATCATATTCAAGACAAAAGGAATCAATCACCCGTACGTTCCGCAGGACGAATTTTACATCAAGCGTCTCGTCGCGCTCAGTGGTGACAAAGTCAGCATCGGCGACGACCAACATTTGCGCATCAACGGCGTTCGGCTCGACGCAGCCACTCCGCATTTTGGAAATGTTTACATCTTCTCACCCGATTGGCAGGAGAACCATTATTTTGGACATGTAAATGGAACGGTCGAACAGAAACTTATTCTGGCTGGAGTGCTGCAACAAGGCGGACTGGCTCCTTATTTTCCAGATCAAGAAACCGTCTTTGAAGTTCCCGCGACAGGTTTCATGGCCTTGGGCGACAACACCCTTAACAGTTTGGATTCGCGTGGTTGGGGGGCGTTTCCGCGCGACAACGTCATCGCCAAATCATTTTTCGTCTATTGGCCGATTGCGAACCATGGCGAAAGTCGTTTTGGCTGGGCGCATACGGCTAAATAAAATTCTATCCTTAAATGGACGAGAATTTTTTTTAATGCTTGGTACCGGAATCGGTTTTCTTTTTCCACGGCATGTCTGGAAATTTCTCTGGAACTTTCATCGGCGGCGGTTTTGGTTTCGCCATTTCCAATTCTGGCTCGGAAGTTCCGGGCGTGGGCGGGGCCATGTCTTCTTTCCAAGACGCGATGCGCGCTTGCAGGCCGTGATGTTCCGCCGTGGTTTTGTCGCCGATTTTCATGTAGGCGCGACTGAGGTTCGTGTGAACGAGTTGTTCGTTCGGTTTTAATTTCTGCGCTTTGTGACCTTCGACAATCGCGGCCTGATAATCCCCTTTTGCAAAATACGCTTGGCCAAGCGCGAGTTGGGCGTCGAAATAATTCGGGTCTTCGGCGAGAATGGTCTTCAATTTTTCAATC
>JBDSLX010000053.1:0-1671 GCA_039916145.1 Verrucomicrobiota bacterium
CGGCGAAACCGTGTTCAGCAAAATTGACCTGTTGTTTCGCGGCGAGATTTTTGTAAATGGCTTCGCCGATATCGACTTGCGCAGCCAGCGTGACGCCCGGCGCATACGATTGTTTGTGAACGTTGATCAATTCTCCATCGACCGCTTGAATTAAATTATCATGACGCCGATACGAAATGCCCGGCGCAATCCACGGGAAAAATTGTGACACTGCGCTGGTGTGATTGGCCTTGGCTTCGTTCAACTTTTCACGAGCGATTTGGATGTCGAGATTTTGCGCGTTCGCGAGGCGGAGAACGGTTGGCAAATCGACGACGTGGATTTCGCCAGATTTTCTAAGTGGTGGCTCATTTGTCTGCGCAACAGTCGAATTGGAAAAAACTATAAACATCGCGAGCAATAATGTGCTGCCGGCATCTTGCCGGCAGAAAGCGCTTAACTTATTAAACACGCGTTGGAGTAAGGTGAGAATTCTGCCAGCAGGATGCTGGCAGCACGTTGAAATTCGCGCGCTCATTTCGCCTCCGTCACATTTACAGGTTGACCGTTTGTCAGAGGCATTTTGCCGACGAGAACAACTTGGGCATCCGGCGAAATGCCTTCGATGATTTCCACAAACGCGCCGTCGTCGAAACCAACTTTGACGGAAACTTTTTTCGCTTTGCCATCTTCGACGAGAAATATCGACGAACCGGCTTTCTCCTTCAACACCGCTTCGACGGGCAAGAGCAAAACATCCGAATGTTTTTCGATGGCGATTTTCGCAATGGCATACATGCCGGGGCGGAGATTGTTGTCCGCGTTTTTAAAATCGACTTCAGCGAGCATGGTTTTAGTGGCGTCATCCAACACTTGCGAAGATCGCGTAATCGTTCCTTCAAAAACTTTTCCGGCCAAACCTTCGACGCTGACTTTCACGGGCAATCCATTTTTGACGCGGGTCGCTTCCATTTCGGGAACGGGAATTTGCACGCGCACAGTTTTGAAATCCGCAATGGTGACGAGCGCGGCGCTATTCGCGGAACTGCTCGACGTGGCGGCGGGAACAAATGCGCCGGTATCGACGTAACGTTTTGTAACGACTCCCGAAAAAGGCGCGGTAATTTTGCTGAAGTTCAAAAGGGTTTCGGCGCGATCCAGATTGGCTTTCGCCATCGCGCACTTGGATTTCACAGTGTCGACCGATTGCGAGACGATTAAATCCGGCGCTTTTTTCTGGGCGTCGCTGGCGCGTTTGAAATCGAGGTCGGCAATTTCCGCTTCTGCTTTGTATTTGGCGAGGTCGGCTAGAAGTTCGGGCGCTTCGATCTCAGCGAGCAAATCCCCTTTTTTTACTTCATCGCCTTTGTCCACGGAAATGGTTTTCAGATAGCCGGTGATTTTGGAATAAAGTGTCACTTGCTGATTGGCGATGATGCTGGCGGGGAGCGAAACGTTGCGGGCCACATCGCCCTTGCGCGGTTGAACCAACTTCACATTCACCGGTTCGAGCGGTTTGGCCGTGACTGTGGTTTCGGTTGGTTTGCAACCGGTGAGTGCGCCGGAAAGCAAAACCATTGCTGCGATTTTTAAATATTTCTTCATGAAATTTTTTCTATTTCGTGCTGACAGGTGAAACGTAATGACCACTGAGCGGATCATCCGGGTCCATTGAGCTTGATTGTGTGCTGG